>CAJWOS010000079.1 GCA_913044235.1 uncultured Pseudomonadota bacterium | reverse complement strand
AGAGGAGGAGCGCGAGGAGGGCGAGCTCCTCCGCCATCGTTCAGGCGGTCCTTGAACGTCTTGACGAACGGCCGGGCGTCCTCCTTGGCGGCCCCGATCATCAGCGGCACGAGCGGGGAGGGCTCCCGCTGCGCCAGCCGCTCGAACTCGGGCACGAGCTGGCCCCGCAGGTTCGCCCCGTCCAGCTGCGGGGGCCACGGCAGGCCGGCGTACAGGAGGAGGAGCGGGTCGGAGGCGAAGCTGACCTTCGTCTCCGCGGCCAGGATCTCCCGCTGGTCCAGGCCCCGCCAGCACTTCTGCCGGGCGGCGGGGTCCCGGAGCGCGTGGCAGGCGGTGTGGGCGTTGAACTTGCCCACCACCTTCCGGGCCACGTGGGGGGTCATGAGCTCGATCGACGCCGGGGCGCTCTCCGCGATGGCGCGGGCGAAGAGGCCCTCGCTGTCCCAGTTGAAGCTCGGGGACAGGTTGTAGGCGAGCTTCTTGTCCGGGAAGGCCGCCTTGACGCCCTCGGCGATGCTGTTCAAGGGAGTGGAGCCCAGCTGCGCCTCGACCAGCGGCCCCGGCACACCGGCCTTGATGCGCTGGCTAATACGCTGCTCCTCGCTGGCGGCTTCATCCTCAAGGTTGATATAGCCGGCAGAAATCAGCGGGCAAGTCTCGGACATGCCGTAGGCGGTGATCATGCCGCGCGCCGTCTGCGTCGCGACCTGGATGTCGCTGGCGGCGCCCGTCGTCACGTTCTCCGGCCCGAACACCAGTTCCTCGGCCATGCGCGACAGGTGGGTGGCGATGATGGCACAGGTGGATGCCATCTCCAGCACGTGGTCGCGCGCGCTCACGGCGTCCATGGCGTTCGGCATGGGTGCACTGAACGCGAGGAGCTCTGCGGTTCGGGTCCGGTCGATGGGGTGCGGGGTGCCAGCCATGGCAGCCGCACCGAGGGGCGAACGATTGACCCGCTTTCGGGTATCGGCGAGGCGCTCACGGTCTCGCGACAGCGACCAGGCATGGGCCAGAAGCTGGTGGGCGAGCCAGATGGGCTGTCCGCGCTGAAGGTGTGTGTAGCCAGGCACCACCACGCGTCCGTCGGCCTCCGCACGGTCTACGAGAGTGGTGATCAGGTCTCGCAGTGCTGCATCGAGTGCATCGAGCTGGTTGCGCATCCAGAGGCGAAGGTCGGTCGCGACCTGATCATTTCGCGACCGGGCGGTATGGAGCTTGCCCGCCACCGGTCCAATGAGTTCGTGCAGGCGACCTTCCACGGCCATGTGCACGTCTTCTTGATCGATACCGGGTGTCCAGCCGCCGTGGAGCTCTGCCTCCACTCGCTCGAGACCCTCATGGATCTCCGCGAGCTCGGAGGCCGACAGAATCCCTACCTCGTGGAGCATCGTGGCATGGGCGCGACTGCCTTGGATGTCTTCGCGCCACATTTGGAGGTCGGTGGACAGCGACTCGCTGAAGCGCTGCATGGCTTCGGCAGGACCGCCAGAGAAACGTCCGTCCCAGAGGGCCATGATGGTGTTCCTTGCTGGATCGTAGAGCCCCGTCGCCCGTCGGACGCCTCCGCCGAGGCCGGCGGAGGGTGGGGATGGACCCGCCCCTTAATGCTCCCGGTCGGTGGGAGGGGGCAGAACGGCACGGGATGCTGGATGGGGCTCAGTCGTTGAGCGGATCATCGCCCGATGCGCGCCGCACTGCTGCGACCGTTTTGTAGGGCAGTCCGTAGAGCTCCATGAAGCCTTCGGCATGCTCGCGCTTGAAGGTGTCCCCATCGGAGTACGTGGCCAGTCCTTCGTCGTAGAGGCTGAACGGCGAGCGTCGGCCCGTGATGCGCGCGAGGCCGGCGGAGACCCGAATGCGAACCTCTCCGGTGAGGTGGATGTTGGCCCGCTCCACGAAGGACTGCAGGCAGTCGCGCAGCGGCCCATACCAGGTGCCGTTGTAGATGATGTTGGCGAAATCCTGGGCAACCTTTTGCTTGTAGTTGAAGGTTGCCCGATCGAGGCAGATGCGCTCGAGCTCGATGTGGCCCATGTGAATCAGGGTCGCAGCCGGTGCTTCGTACACTTCACGAGACTTCAGGCCCACCACCCGGTTTTCCACCATGTCGATCCGACCGACACCGTAGTGGCCAGCCAGCTCGTTGAGCTGTTGGATCAGCTTCACACCGCTCAACGCCACGCCGTCGATGGCTACAGGCACGCCCTTCTCGAAGGACAGTGTGATTTCCACTGAGCCGCGAGGGGCGTCTGACGGATCTTTGGTCATTTGCCATGCATCGGCTGGCGGCTCGTTCCAGAGGTCTTCCATCTCGCCGCACTCGATGGCGCAGCCCCAAAGGTTCTTGTCGATGGAGTAGGGCTTTTCGCGCGTGATCGGGATCTCGATTCCGCGCTCAACGGCGTAGTCGACTTCCATCTCACGGGTGAGCAGCTCCCAGGTGCGCAGGGGAGCAACGACCCCCAGGTCCGGCGCGAGGCTGTTCGAGGTGACCTCGAAGCGGACCTGATCGTTGCCCTTCCCTGTGCAGCCGTGTGCGATGGCATCGGCGCCAAAGTCCCGAGCAACCTCGACGAGGCGTCGGGCGAGAAGCGGACGACCGAGTGCAGTGTGCAGGGGGTACTGCCCTTCATACAGTGCGCTCGCCTTGACGGCCGGCCAGATGAACTCCTGGACGAAGCGATCCTGCAGGTCGTCGACGACGGCATCCGATGCACCTGTGCGCAGTGCCTTGGCTTTGACGCCAGAGAGGTCTTCGCCCTGTCCCAGGTCGCCGGTGTAGGTGATGATTTCGCAGCCGTAGTTTTCCTTCAGCCAGGGAATCATCACCGAGGTGTCGAGACCGCCGGAGTAGGCGCAGACCACTTTCTTGAATCGAGGGGAAGTCAAAGGAGCTCCTGTTCGCTCAAGGCGAGCTCTTGAATATCAGCCGCGAGGGCCATGCAGTCGGAGTGATGCACCGGCGCCACGAAGACCGTGTCGTCGCCAGCGATGGTGCCAAGAATACGAGGGTTGTCCCAGCCATCGAGGAAGCCTGCGACGCCGCTGGCCCGACCCTGAAGGGTACCGAGCACCACGAGAGACTCATTGTGTCGCACGCTGGTGATCTCCATACCGACCACCTGACGCAGCACTTCCATGTAGCGAGCGCGTTGGTCGACGCGGTACACCGGCCCGTCGGGGCCCCGATCGCGGATGATGCCCATGTCCCGGAGATCACGGGACAGCGTAGCCTGGGTGCAGGAGACGCCCCGCACCCGCAACAGACTCGCGAGCTGTTCCTGGCTGGACACAACATTGTCCTGCAGCAGCGCTCGGACCAGTCTGCGACGGTCTTGGCGACTTCCCATAAACACCTCGGGCCACACCGCGATGGAGCGCGTGCGAAGGCGGTAGTGTTTATAGGTGAGATGGAATGTTTATGCAACGTGATGCATGAAAACAGAGGCTGTTCATGCGGAGATGGCGTGGGACGAGGCTGTGGGAACGTGTGTCATCGTCCTTCGAGCAGCACGCCCTCTCGATCGCGACTTACGCGGTCCGACGCTCACGGAGGATACGGTCGACTTCGGGGTACACGCGGTAGTGCGTGATGACCTCACCGAAGGTGTTTTTCCACTGCCGTACGCGCTCGCGGGAAACACCGAACTCGTTTGCAATGGTTTGTCCGCTCTCGCCGGCGGCGAGAGACTCGAGGAGCTTGCGGAAGTTTACGCGTCCATACGACTTGATGAAGTTTCGCGCGACGCGTTCTCGGCTCTTGGCGGATTTGACGGCCATGGGCCTATCTCCAGAGGGCGATGCGCCAGATGGCGCGATGCGATGCATGGGCCGGAAGAAGTGAAGGAACAGCGGTAGGCCAGATGCCCGATCGCGGTTCCGAGTCCCAAGTGACTGGCGGTGGGCTCCGAACGAATAGAACCCATCCGCTGTGAATGTCGTTGGGAACGACGCATGCAACGGTACTTTGATTGGATCGTTTCGAGGCACTCCTCCCGGAGCACGCTCCAACCATAGGCTCCTTCCGTTGACGCGTCAATCAATCGTGGAGCAAACGAATGTTCCACGCGTCGAGGATCTGCATCATGGCGACTTGATCAATCAGAGTGTCGATCTGGTCGATGTCTCCGATCACCCCATGATCGTGGTGGTGGATCGTTGGCGCGCGCGCCGGTTGGGGGTGGAACAGCGTGGAACATGGCGCTGTGTGAATTGTCGCGATTTGTCGTTGCTCGCTCGGTCGTTCCAAATGCGTTGCGAGCAGGATCGCCCCAATTCCGGTAGGAGTGGCGACCCAACTCGGAGACGGTCATGCCCCGGTCCCAACCGCGCCCCCAACCTCGCGCTCGTCACACCCGCATCGTTGCCACCATTGGCCCTCGTTCTCGCACGCCGGAGATGCTTCGCGCGCTGCTGATTGAAGGGGTCGATGTGGCTCGCATCAACTGTTCCCACGCCAGTCATGACGTCATTCGAGCCGATGTCGCGCGCATCCGTCGTGCCGCGGTGGAGACGGGTCGCAACGTGGCGATTCTGCTCGATTTGCAGGGACCGAAGATCCGCACTGGGAAGATTCCAGAGCCCCTGGATCTTCCCGAGGGCTCCACCCTGACCGTGGTGATGAGTGGCGATGTGATCGGTGAGGGGCGCCGCTGTGGCACCACCTGGCCCACGATGGCCAACGACGTGAATGTTGGAGAGGCGGTGCTCTTCGCAGATGGGGCCCTCGGCGGGGAAGTCACGGACGTACGATTCCCTGACCACGCTCCGGCAGAGGTCGACATTCACATCACCGCAGGCGGCAAGCTCGGGTCACACAAGGGGATCAACCTACCCCAGACCGACATCCAGGCGCCCGCACTCACCCAAAAAGACCGCGCAGACCTTGCGGTCGGCGTGGCGGCTGGTGTGGACTACGTGGCGCTCTCGTTTGTGCGTCATGCACAGGACTGCAAGGAGCTGCGAGGGCTGCTTGTGGAGCTGGGCGCCCCCGATATGCCCGTGGTGGCGAAGATCGAAAAGCCTGAAGCAGTCACAGGAATCGACGGCATCCTCGAGCACGTACAGGGGCTGATGGTGGCCCGAGGCGACCTCGGGGTGGAGATTCCCTACGAGCAGGTGCCTGCGGCCCAGAAGACCCTCATTCAGGCGGCGAATCGAGTGGGCGTGCTCGTGATCACAGCCACGCAGATGCTGGACAGCATGGAGCGGAACCCTCGTCCGACCCGTGCGGAGATCACCGACGTGGCCAATGCGATTCTCGATGGCACGGATGCGGTCATGCTTTCTGGCGAGACCAGTGTGGGACAGTACCCACTCAAGGCCGTGTCGGCGATGGATCGAATCGCGCGCGAAGTGGAGGCGAGTCCATGGTTCCGGCGTCCGGACATCGACAGCCTGCCCTTGGGAGCCACCGCGGAAGGCACGGTGCTGCGCGCTGCCAGCTTTGCGGTGCGTCAGGGTGACCGTGCGCTGATGGTGTTCACTTGGTCTGGAAATACGGCGATCATGGCGAGCAAGTCACGACCCAAGCAAGGGGTGTTTGCCGTCACGCACGACCAAAAGGTGGCCGACCGGCTCAGCCTCGCGTGGGGTGTGAACGCGGTCATGATTCCCACTATTCGTGGCACCGACGACCTCATCGCCGCCGGTGAGCGGGCCCTGCTCGAGACGGGTTGGTTGGCCGAAGGTGAAGAGGTGGTGGTGCTGGCCGGACGGGTACCGATGCGGGGCGCCACGAACATGATGAAGATCGAGATCCTTGATGGGCGCTCTGCGTTGTAGCGATCGTGACTTTCGGAGCTCGATCAGCCGTCAGACCGGACACGGGGCGAGGTGCACCATCCCCTCAAACGGGCTCAGGATGGGGGTCGAGCCCGCGGCCCGTACTTCGTCGAGAAAGCCGGGAAGGTCTACGCCCGGTAGGAGACGCGGCGGGGCATCGTAGGGGGTGAGAAACCAGTCCCAGTGACACGCCATCACGTAGCGCGGCTGCAACAGCTCGATGGCCTGGCGCACGAAGCCGGGGCGGTACTTCCGACCGATAGCGCACAGGCATGCAATGTCTGCTCGCCCCACGCTGGCCATTTCGCGCTCGATAAAGTCTGCACTGTCGACATGGACGATGCGGACGCCACCGAGCTCCAACAGCCAGTTGAGCACATGTCCGTGCTTGAGGTGGAAGATCCGTGGTGGCCATGGCGGCGGAGCCTCGATCGTTCCGGGGAGGGTGACACGCCCAAAGTAGACGCGGCCGTGCCGTGATGGAATGCCTCGGAGGGTGCCGGGACCGGTGGGAATGTCTTCCCGACCGAGGGTCTCGAGCAACTGTGTCTCCGGCAGCCCGGCGGCTCTCGCGACGTTGCAGGCCGACGGGGAGCCGATGAACCGTGCCCCGGTCTGTGCACATAGAGTCGGCGCATCGAGTACATGATCGTGATGTGCGTGCCCAACAACGACGTCATTCGCGTGGGGAAGCAGGCGGGCGATCCGTTCGGCGTCGGGTACGAGCGGACGCAGGCTTGCCAGCAATCCGGGGCGAGACACGTACGGGTCGAGGACGACCGTGTGCTGCCCTGCTGTGACCACGAAACCGGCGGTTCCAAGGTATCGAATGCTCACTGTGGCATCCGGCTCGTGTACCGGTGCCGTATACATTCGCGGGTCGATCACGGGGAGAAGACGATGCAGCACGGAGGCTCCGAGAAATCAGTTTTCCGGTGTGGGATTGGCATTGGGCTGGTCCTCAGCAAGCCGCGATGGCAGCCAGTCAGGATCGGGCTCCACTCCTTTTCTGAGCGCGCGCGCCCGCGCCACCAGCTCCCCCGCGACAACGTTTCGAGTGCTGCCGAACACCCAAAGCTGGCCGTTTTCTGGCCGCACACTCAAGAATAATGGCTGGGTTTGGCTGGCAATCGCCACCGTGACATGGCGGAACATCGGATCTGGCCAGGCGGCCTCGGACCAGATGCGTCCTGTGCGGCACGGCTGCAGTCCCCTTCCAGAGTCCGGTGCCGGGTCGGGTGGAACGGCTGCCCGACCGACCACGACTCGAGTGGCTCCGAGCTGAAACAGGGCGTCGAAGAATCCAGGTGGCGTGGGCTGGTCCACCGTTCGCCGTCCTCGTGATGGGTGGGCATCGAACAGAGCGCAGTCTGCGGCGGCGGCGCGATGGTCGGCGATCGAGATGTGCGGGTCGCGCAGGGCCCGCGCGCTCATCCACTCCACCAGTGCTTCGGGTGCCGGAATCGGGCCGGTGCCGGTCTCGCGCAACGTGACCTCGAGGGCGGCAGCGTTCCCGGTGCGCAGCACGGCGCTCTCCAGGGCCGTGGTCCACTCGGGAACGCCCGGTGCGGGACGGGTGCGAAGCAGGGCGATGCCTTCCGCGGGACGCATCAGTACATTTGCGAAGGCATCTCCGAGGAGGTGGTCGAGCTCAAGATCCTGGCCCTGGTAGGGGCCGGCAGCACGAGCCGCAGTACTCACAGCCTGCGGATCGCGCTCGACCAGCGCATCGGCCAGCGATTGCCGGACGGACACAAGCTCCGCGGGGGGCTGGGTTTGAAGGGCCGTGTCGTCCGTGCAGGCATGCCCTGCCAGAAAGAGCATGAAGGGCCATCGTGGGCGCATGCAGAACTCCAGGCAAACGGTCGCGGCACCGCAGGATAGCGTCTCTCGGTGCAGCGGCCACATCTGGTTCGCTTGGAGACCGCATGGACATTCCTTCCCAGCGCGCACACGGGGACATCCTCAGTGGACAGGTGGTCTGGACCTGTGAGCATGCCTCCGGCGCAGTCCCCGCCGACTGGACCCTGCCCCCGGTCGATGCCCGATGGTTCTCCACGCACTGGGGATACGATCGAGGCGCGGCGGAGCTGATCCACGCGCTTCAGCGGCGGATGGGAGGGCCCGCAGTGTTTGGAGCGGTCAGTCGGCTGGTGGTGGATCTGAACCGCCCCCCGGAGCACCCGGACCTGTGTCGAACAAAGGTGGAGGGGGCCAGCTTTCGGCCCAATCGCGCCCTCTCCGGTGCGATGCGCGCCCGGCGGCTTCGGCGCTTTTATGACCCGTACCATCAGACTCTCGACCGCCTGCTGGCTGCTCGACGCGCGGCGCGGGTTCCCACGCTCTTGTTCAGCGTGCACACGTTTACCGCTTTGTATGAAGGCCATCCTCGAACGCTCGATGCCGGTGTGCTCTTTGACTCGACCGACTCCGGCGCGGCACCGATGTTGCTCGACGGCCTCCGGCGCGCGTCGAGTGCGGAGGTCGAGCCCAATGAACCGTGGTCGGGCATGAAAGGGCTGATCTACAGTGTGGCACGCCACGGAGCGGTCCATGACCTGCCGTACCTGGAGATCGAGGTGCGCGACGACCATCTCACGGGTCCGGAGCCCGCTGACTGGAAGCAGCCACTGCCCGTTCGCACGGAGGGCGTGGAAAACTGGGCTCGGTGGCTGTCAGAGAGCCTCCGACCCGTCGTGGCTCGCTTTGCTCGCGTGGGTCAGGGACGCAAGCGCCTCGAGGATCTCGATTAATTCTTCATCATCGAGCTCTCCCCGCCCCCAGGCTTCGTAGGCCTCACTGACTTGATCCATTCTCCGACGGGCCGCGATGCGCACGCGGCGCGCTTCCCCCACAACCTGATCGATCAGCGCGATCGCGCGCTTGCTGGGCACTGGAACGGCCACTTCGGCAATGGCATCAACGGTGGTTCGGGGCCGCGTCTGTCCGCCGGTGTCGGCGAGGCGTTGTCGAACGAACCCGGAGCGGGCTGCGGTGAGTGTGAAGTTGGGATGTGCTCGAGGGACCAGTCGCACCCACTCACTGGAACCGAAAATCCGCTCCGGGAGATTTTCGGCGGGCAGTTCTACGAGGGCGACGTTGTTGAGGGACGGCCGCATCCGGGCGATGACGAGGTCGCCTTCGAAGAGCTCAGCCTTGGTTCCGCGGATCGCAGCTGCCAGGCGCACGCGTGCCGATGTGACTTCGCCTGTATTCTTGTCGATATCGGCCAGATCCACCTCGGTGAGCGGTTCGTTGCCGGTGGTGCGCAAGCTGCGTCGCTCGACCGGCGCCAGGGCGCCCAGCGGCATCGTGGGGCGGTCGTTCGCATGGCCTGGACCGGTGTCCAGCGTGGCTGGCGACCATGTCTGGGCGTTGGCAGGTGCCCGCGGCGCAGTTCCGTCACGGGCTGCCCGAGCGAGGGCGGCGAGACCATTGGGCTGGGTCGGAACGAGTCTCTGTCGGCGTGGGTCGTAGCCGAGGTGATGCACCATGCTGGCGATCCATGGTCGAGCCGCCGCAGGTCGCTTTTGGAGGACCACTACCGCCGCTCGTCCTGCAGCCCCGCCGAAGGGCCGGAACACCCCCTCAGGAAGGCCCACGACAGCACGCCGAACGAAGTGCTCTTCCAGCCACGCTCGTGTACCGGCGAAGCCGGTATTGCTCACCAGAGACCAGGGAAGCACCACACCAAGCCGTCCTCCTGGCTTCAGTCGGGCGTGCGCCGCCTCGAGAAACAGCACGTCGCTCTGGACTCGGCTGCGTCCATCGGCGAGCCGGTAGTGGCGGAGCGTGTCGGGGTCCGTGATGGGCACGGAGAATGGAGGATTGGCCAGCAGCACATCGAACGCGCCCTCCTCGGGCAGGGGAAGCCGGAACAAGTCGGCGCTGCGGACTGCGTTGGGAGATTGTTGGTGGAGCGCGAGATTCAGTCGACACAGCGCCACGAGCTCTGGATCCACCTCGATCCCCGCGACCTTTGCGCCACAGGCCGCCGCGAGCACCAAGAATGTGCCGGCGCCACAGGTGGGATCGAGCACCCGGTCTTCAGGCCGAATGTCGGTGAGGGCCACGACCAGTCGGGCGAGAGGCTCGGGGGTGAAAAACTGCCCATGCTCAGCCTTGAAGACCTCGGGAAAGAAGCGTTCGTATGCGAGACCAAACAGGTCCACATCGTCAACGATGGGTGCGGAAGGCAGCGTCACGTGTGCCGGCACATCCGGACCATCCAGCCAGAGATCCGGTGGGAGCTCCAGCTGTCGGGCTAGTAGGCGACAAAGCGCTGCATATGCACGTCTTCCGGTCATCCCGGTCGCGCGAAGCTGGCGTTCGGCGCTCACAAGCCAGCGGTCGAGTGGATGGGCCGTCATTGTGCTGTTGGTCCGTGGTCGACGAGAATGAAGTCGGCAACGCCATGACAGGTGCAAACAAGGGGTCAAGTTACCGGTTTGAGTCGTGCTTGGTGCTTGACCACCGGAGCGTGCACACGGTAATCCTGCCTCACTCGTTGTCCACTACGCGAGTGGGGGTCCGCTACGATCCCCTGTTTTGTGCGGAGCAGTACTCATGGCTCGATGGCTCGTAACCCAGGTCGATCGTCAGTTTTCGGCCACCGACCTCGATGAGCTCAAGCAACTCGCCTCGCGCGGTGAGCTTGGTCGGGGAGACATGATCCAGCCACCCGGCGCAAGCGACTGGCTGTATGCGGTCGAGCTGCCGGAGCTCAAGGGCCTGTTGCCGTCGTCGAGCGACTTGGACGACGACTTTGACATGCCCCGCAGCAAGGTGCCTTCAACCCTGCTGGCTTTGGTCTTCATCCTCATCGGCGCAGCGGGCGGCTACTCGATCTACCACTACTCCGTGGGGATCAAGGAGACCAACCTCGAGCTGCTGGCGGAGATAGCCCTCACTGAGATGCTTGTCACTGCGGAGGGTGTCACCATCCGTTCTGCTTCCGAGAGCGGGTCGAGCGGCGTGGGCAGCGTGGCGAAAGATGAAAAGGTACAGCTGCTTGCGAAGCGGAACGACTTCTATCGCATCCGCACCAACACTGGCACCGAGGGCTGGGTTCAGGTCAATCAGGTGGTCCCGGCGTACTTCTTCTCCGACGCGGAGACCCGCGAAGACTACGACCCGCTGTACAACCCGGACAACTATGTCTTCGTGAAGAACGCAGGCTGGATGCAGACGCCGGATCAGCGCGCCGATAACCGTACGCTGTTCAACTTCCAGCTGCAGAACAAGTCCAAGTTCGACATGGAAAACATCGTGCTGATGGCGACCATCAAGGATCCCAACGGCAAGGTCCTCGAGACCACGGAGATCGCTATCGGCGGCAAGATCAAGCGCTTTGAGGCTGCGATGGTGGGCACGCTCAAGCCCGACCTTCGGGCCGACCCGGAAGGAGAGCCCCGTCGCCTCACGGAGACCACCTTCCAGGAGATGCTGAAAGAAGACCCGTCGCTTCAGGAGCGATGGATTGACAGCATCGAAGTGCAGCTTGGCTCGGACACCTTCGAGCAGGCAAGCATCGACCTTCTCGAAGTGCGAGCCATCCCCAAGAAGCTCGACTGAGCCACCACGCTGTCGGCGTCACGAGCCCCGCCCTTCCAGGCGGGGCTTCTCCGTTTGGGGGACCAGTGGCGCCGGGTCGGCTACCACCGAATGGAGAACCAGTTCGAGGGGTCGTAGCCCACGTAGGGATAGCCCCAGCCGTTGGGGAAGTGGTCACAGTAGTAGGTGGGCTCCCCACACCACTGGGAGGCGAAGCCGAGGCTCAGGCTGGTGGTGATGGACTCCATCTCCGCGACCGGCCATGTAAGGAGCACCTCGGTGCTCGATAGCTCCGTGACGGAAAGGGTTCCGATGGGCTCCCATCCCGCTCCACTCACATACCCCTGAAAGCTCGGCACGCCGGCGTTGTACACCCACCGGTAGTATAGGTAGGGAGCACCAGACGAAATGCCCCAAGACTCAATGAACAAGGTGTCGGGGTCGTAGGCAACGGCGGATTTCAGGATGATCTCGATCTGGTCGTCTTTCACTCGGTATCGACCGTTGACGAAGTCGAAGGTCTGCGCACTTGTATCCACGCTGTCGCCCGTGGCGTCGTTGGGTGCAGTGAAGGTCGTCCAGGGTGGCTCGCCGAGGGGAATCTCCACTTCCAGGATGTAGGTGCGTGTCTCGTCGGTGACCGTGACATCGAGCACAAGCATCTCGCCATCGGCGCCCGAGACCCCCGAGACCTCGACGTCGATGCCATCGGACTCACCGGGGTCCAAGCTGCTCAGGCGATCGGTGCCGACATCGATGATGGCAGACGCTGTGGACCGCGGAGACACGGTCGTGACCGTGTCCATCCGCCCCAGCGTGGACAAGCCTCCCATGTTGGCGATCTCCAGCTGGACCTCTCCGGACTCACCGTCGCTGAGGATGCCATCGTCATCGTCGATGGTCGTGATGATGACTTCCAGCACAGGCCAGGGCACCTGGATGTCGACCGGGACGTTCCAAGTATCAGCGCCATCGGTCAGCTCGAGGTTGGCACGCAACGGAGTCGACGAGGTGTGGTCCGATGCGATGGTCGCAAGTGTGCCCGTGAGCTCGTGGGTTTCGCTTTCTTCCCAGATGTCGGGGTCGACCGTGAACGCAGTGGCCCCGGAGAGGGTGAGCGCACTCTGGCTCGAGGTGAGGGTTCCGGTGACCGGACCGGCGGTGCTCGCGCCGAGATTGACCAGGTCGATGGTGATGGGGATGTCGGCGTCGCCGGGGCTTGCGTCGGTGGGCGAAGTCCCCGTGACTTCGGGCGCCGGTGGCCGCGGCACATAAAAGGTGGACGGCTGATTCTCGATCAACAGACCGCCCGACTCAGTGCCGCCATACACCACACCACCCTTTTCGATGGTGAAGCTGGACACCTCGCCACTGCGGTCGGTCTGCACGCGAGCGAACCATCGGTCGGGTCCCACATCGGGCGGCAGATAGTCTGCATAGTCGGTGAGCTCGATCGTGAGGCGCTCACCGGACTCCACCCAGCCGGAGTGTGCGAGGAAGGAGAACTCCGGGTCGGAGGGCGTGCCCCGACCGAGCGTGACCTGGGTGATGGCCCGCTCGGTCACCACGAAGTCGAGATTGGCCGTGCTGAGGTAGCCCACGAGGAAGCGGTCATCGAAGGTCCAGGTGCTCGAGCCATCGGTGATGGTGAGCTCCATGGAGCGGTAGCGGTCGGTGGGGACATCGGAGTCGAGCTCGATGTCCCAGCCCATCTCAATGTTTTCATAGCCCCCGAGATCGGGGATGTCCTGGGTGGGATCCAGCACGGTGCCGCCGCCATCCGGCAGGGCCAGCGTAGCGGTGAAGTTCGCCGCCGCTTCGGTGGTGAGGTTGGTGATGCGCCAGTCTACGTGCACAGTCTCGCCCGGGAACACGGGCTCGGGCGTCTGGCCGAGGTAGCTGGCTTCCAGCTCAGCAGTGAGACCTTCGACCCGCACATCGTCGATGTACCAGTCATCGCCATAGAAGCCCTGGTACAGCCAGGCGAGGCGAACGCTCTCCTCTCCGGCGAACTCAGACAGGTCGATGATGGCTGACCGCTCGAAGCTCCCGTCGGTGGGAGCATCGAGGCTGGCTTCGACCGCTACGAATGCGCCCTCGACGGTCGGATCTTCGGCGCCATCCACGGAGATGTAGAGGCCGTGGGTGCCCATGCTGAGTGTGTTTGCGCCATACTCCTGCCACGTGACCTGGATGCGGTCTGTCGAGGAAAAGTCGATGGGTGGAGACACCAGCCAGTCCACCATCTCGTCGCCCTCTACGGCACCCCGGTCATGGAAGACCGACGACGAGCCAGAGGCCTGCCGGGCGCTGGAGAGCGCCCAGTTGTAGAAGGCAAAGCCCTCGGAATAGGTCACCCAGCCCAGGGAGTAGAGGTTGGTCTCTCCAGGCGCCAGCTCAAAGTCTTCAAAGAACGGAATCGCTTTGGCGAGCTCGGCGACATCGACGGAGTAGGGACCGCGGTCGGCCTCTTCGGGCAGGAAGCCTTCCACACCGAAGCGATCTGTGGCGCGCAGGTAATAGTCGAAGCCCGGCGCCGCGGCGTTCAGCTCAGCCGTCCAGGTGTCCTCAAGCTCTTCGAGCGAGATCAGGTCCCAGTATTCCAGTCCGTCTGGCCGCACGTAGACCACCACTTCCGCCACGCCGTCGGAGTCGGTCGCGGTGGCACGAACCTCGACGGCTCCTGTGGGGATTGGACTGACAATGGGATCGTGTTGGATGCGGGGGCCTGCGTTGAACTTCGGACCGGTATCCACCTTGGAATCGGTACCGCAGCCAGTGGTCACGGAGGCCAGGGAGCCCGAGGCGGCGAAGAGTGCCACGAGGCGCCATGGAAGAGCGGGGGCGTTCATCGGACCTCCGATGCACATTCAAGCGGCTGACCATCGAACTGGTCGACGACGACGCGCTGGTCTGCTTGGACCTGCAGGTCGGGGGGCGGCGGACCACCGGTCGCCTCGTCGCTGTTGCCGTACAGCCAGCAGTAGGTGGTGCACTGGGTGGTGACCACGGAGCCGAACTCGTCGCGCAAGCCGAGGCACATATAGCCCGCGGGGCAGTCCTCGTCGTACGAGCACTGCAGGCCGCAGTAGCTGCCGTAGGAGCCCCAGGGAATGCAGACGTTGCCGTCGCCGCCGCAGTCGCCGCTGGTGCTGCACTGGCTGCAGAGCAGTCCGGATGCGTTGTAGCAGTCGCCGGAGTTGGGGTCGCAGTACTGGCCGAACTCACAGTCCACCGAGGTGATGCGGCAGCCCTCTTGGACACAGTTGCCCTCGGCTCCGCATTCATCGCCGGGGTAGCAGTCGTCGTTGCGCTTGCAGCCCTCGGCGCACTGTCCGCCGGCGCAGTGGGCTTCCATCCCGCAGTCAGCATTTGTGCTGCACTTCTTGACGATGCACTGTCCTTCCACGCAGCTTGCGAAGTCCTGGCAGGGGATGTCCTCGGAGCATTCCCCGACGACCTTCTTGTCGCAGCCGGTGAGAACGACGAACAAAAAGAGCAGTGGCGCGAGTCGCGCCCACGAAAACGAAGCGATGGCGGTCACTCGGTGGTTCCTTCGTCTTCGCGCTCGGTCGAGCGGGCGAGGACCTTGTATTCGGCGACGATCCAGTGCTCTGAGGGGGGCACTTGGCCCGCTGCAAACACAATGGAGTTGTTGGCCACGTTGAACGTGTAGTCGACGCCGATGTTGAGTGTTTCGTAGGGGCTCGGGTCGGACCGCTCTTCGTAGAGGGTCACCTCGAGGGTGGTCTCGTCGCAGGGCTCCGTGAGCACGAACTCAAGGTTGAGCCCGCTCACCAGCAGCCCCAGCTCCGAGGCGATGGGCGAGAAATCCTCGTCGCAGATGGACTCGAGTGCACCGTCGGTACGGGTGGCGAGGTCGATGTAGCGGGCGCCGTACGATGCCACTCCGTTGGTGGACTCACACGCGAATGCGCCCGCCGCCGGCGGGACGTCGCGGCCCACGATGGCACTGAAGTTCAAGATGCCGTGGTCGCGGTATGCCGCGTCGGTCTTGAGCTCGGCGAAGTGGCGGTAGTACTCGCTGGTGGTGTCCTCTGAGAAGTCGTTTTCGTCTGAGACAAAGATGATGCTCAGGTTGGCATCCTCGCGAAGAAAGGCGGCGTTGGTGGTGCTCAGAAGAGGCTCCGACAAGGCCGTGCGCGCAGAGGCGAGGCCCATCTCGATGCCCGAGCCCTCGACGCCGACCGCCACCATCTCGGAAAAGATTTCGCCAGGCTCCGAGGTGGAGGTGTTGAGAACCAGGATGTCGTTGTTCAGCGTAAAGCCGGCAGCGACCTCGACGTCGACCGGAGCCCCCCCGTTTGCAGCAGTATCGGCGGAGCGCCCCACAACGAGCCGTCCGAGGGCCGGGAGCACGGTACCGCCTGGGAGGGCGGCAGAGTTTCGGCCGAGATCGGTGAGGGTAAAGCCGGCGAGGTCGATGTCGTTTGTGGTGAGGTTGGTGAGCTCGACCCACTCCCCCACGCTGTCCGCGACAGCGGCAGGGTCGGACAGGAACTCCGTGAAGATGACGTCGCCAGCATTCACTTCGGAGGTGGTCTCACCGTCGGCATCGCCGTCATCGTCGGCATCGCCCTCGTCGTCGCCTCCAGTGTCTTCGGAGCCCGTGTCGGGTTCGGCCGAGTCTTCGCTCTCCGTGTCGTCGGGGGGCGGCGTGGGCGGACCGGCGGCAGCGCCACAGCTTCGGTTCTCGACGCCGGGGGTGCCGAGGTCTCCGCTGCCGTACGGCTCACTGGAAGCGCACCAGTTTTCGGCGGAGTCGTTGTCATTGGCGGTCGTGGCCTCGGACGACAGCTGCATGGCTGCGCCGGGCTGGATGTTCCAGGCGCTTGTGTAGGACACACGGTCGATGACGCGGCCGTCGGGAGCGGTGAGGATCAGCTCATCATCTCCGCCGCGGAGCGCTCCCTGGTGGCCTTCGGTCACCATATCGGTGGTGATCACGCCGATCTGCCAGTCCACATCGATGCCATTGAAGGCGGAGATGAACGACTCGAAGTTGGCGGCGAGCTTGTCCTGCTCTTCGAACATCGAGCAGGAGTTGTCCACCACCATCAAGACGTCGACGGTGTTCTTCCGGAGCTGCTGGAATGCATCTTTGTTGGTCTTGGAGCTGTACGAGTACTCGCTGCAGCCCATCAAGACGATGCCGAGCAGCAGCACGGTGCGGGACGGCGCGTTCATTCGGTCTCCTCGGCGGTCTGGTCAGCGACCACCTCCACCTGCATTTCGGCGAGGAGGGTCGCAAGGAGCACGTCGGTGACTCCGGGGTTCTGCGCCTTCCAAGCGAACGATGAGACAATGACTCGGCCCTGCTCGGCAGGGAAGCTCACCAGGAGTGGCACTTCCTGAAGGGTCTGCGCGCCTTGCCCCGAGCGGTCTCGGTAGGTCACATCCCCCACGAGATGTACGTTGACATCGCTGCTCACTGCTTTCATGACCGTCCAGTGTGAATAGTCGAACTGTAGGTCGAGGACCTCAGAGTTCGCATTCGCCGAGAGCGCCGGGTCGGTAATCACGGCCGTCACGGAGTCGTCGAGGCCAGCCTGCGCGGCATCCGGGCCGTCATCTTCGTCGAGGAAAGCGATCTTTTCGGGCCAGAGGGACTCGACGAGGTCGTATCCCCAGTCTGAAACCACGAGTACGCCCCCGCGGACTTGAAATTCGAACATCGCGCGGTTGATGGCCGGGTCGAGCAGGAAGTCGTCGTCGGAAGCAACGCCGTTGTAGACGAACTCGCCGAGGCCGCGACTGCCGGAGTTGACGAAGATGGCGTCATAGTCGGTCGTGAGCGGATCGCCATCGATGTTGTTGCCGCGCCAGAGCGACTCGACCTTGGGGTTCATGATGTCCGGGTCGACATCGGGCTCGTAGATCGCGTTGGAGATGTATCCCTCGAACAGCTCGTGCTTGACGCTGTTGCGAGCGAGAGACTCCTCCACACGATCGAAGTCGCCGGTGATGACCGCCGTATTTTCGATCACGATGGCCTTGA
>CAJWOS010000078.1 GCA_913044235.1 uncultured Pseudomonadota bacterium | reverse complement strand
CTACCATATCTTTTAATCATTAAATCATGAAGATTTTCAGCGTTTTTCATTGATTCTAAGGAGATTTCTGGATTAGAAGCTAAAGAAATCAATTCGCTTGTAATATCTTTTTTGATTGAATCACTTTCTTTGGAGAGATCTGGTAATGTAAATTTATCGCTTAATTTCCTTTTGTATCCACTTTGATATACGAATTCTATATTATCCATTTGGCCATCCATTATATCCAATATTGACTCATATAGCTCTTTCTGAATGGAATCGAGCTTTGCTGTGGCGGTCTCGGCTTCGCTGATCGCTTCGCCTGTGCGCGCTTCGGCGGCCTCCATGCGCTGGACGGCGGCTTCGAGATCGACCATCAGGCGGTCGCGATCGGTCTCGAGCTCATGGGCTCGCGCCTCGGCTCTGGCCGCACGGTCGTCGGCGAGCCGCGCGGTCGCCCGGACTTCGAGCGCTTCTTTCTCGGCTGCCTCAGCAGCGATTCGAGCGCCCTCTGCGCGGGACTTTGCCGCTTCCGCCGCGTTGAAGGCAGACCGCATAGCCTCCTTGGCCTGCTCCATCTCTTCGATGGCTGCGTCCCGCTCACTCGCAGCGTCGCCAGCGTTCTGTTCGGCCATTCGGGTGAGCTTCAGGGCTTCGGAGAGGCTTGCGCGTGCTTCGTCTGCCGCCTCCTGCAGAGCGCTGGAGTCGGCCTCGAGGGTGGCGAGGCGTCGTTGTTCGACATCGAGTGTCGCTCGGGCTTTTCGACTCTCGCTTCGGGCTGTTCTTGCTCGATCTTCTGCGCCATCGATACGTGTGCGGAGGGCCTGGATTTCGGCTCTTGCGGTCGCCGCTTCGTGGAAGGCGGCCTCTGATTCCTGACGCATGGCTTCGAGAGCGAGTCGGGCTCGATGGGCAACCGCCAGGGATGTCTCGGCTTCGACGCGCGCTTCGGTCGCTGACTCGCGAGCGAGATTGAGCTCTTCTTCGAGCTCGTCTTGCATCGACCGGGCCTCCTCGACCTGTGTTCGGACCTGAGCCAGCTCTGCTTCGGCCACTTCCAGTCGTGCAAGTGCCCGCCGAGCGTCATCCCGAGCATCGTCGAAGGGATTCATCGAGTCATTCCGTGCAGTGGTTCCAGTATCGAAGGAGCGGCCTTCAAGGGGCAGACCGCCCATCCGATCCGCGTGATCGTATTGGATGCGGGCCGTCTCGTCTCGCCTGCGCTGTTCCACGATCGGCGTATTGCACGTGTGCATCGCAAAGCTGGCGTTTCTGCTGAGGGTTCTACCCACTGGACGGAGCGGCTTCATCCGATCGGGGATGCGCAAGTGCGGATCGCAGACTGCGATCGGGGCTGCGCGTAGGTCTCGGTGTCCAAGTCGAGGGCCTGGGGAGAGCGTATTCTCCGGAAGCGGTCCCCAGAGGGGGAATCAGTCCAAGGACTCTGGTGGGGGGGCGTCTACCGATGCCGCAGCATCGGTGGGCTCACTTTGCAGAACAGCCAACACGAGGTCGAAAAATACCGCTCGCACCTTGTCCACCGGCGGAGCGTTGCCCAGGATCACCATCTCCACAATCCACAGTGCATCGGAGTGGCCTCCCGGTGGTCGTACCTTGGCTGGTTCTTCGCCGGTCCAGGGCAGGAGCGTGCATGCCCATTGGATGGCGGCCAGACCCGATCGGGGGGGACGATCGAGGGGGAGGCTCAGCTTCACGGTGATCGCCGTGCGGCCGCCGAGTGAGGCTTCACTCGACTCGGTCACGAGCTGGCGATTGGGGACCGTGTGGAGTGCACCCGACTCGGTCCGCACCACCGTGCGAAACGGTCCTGGAAGGTGGATGGTGCCGCGGGAATCGGGCAGCTGTACGGGAGTACCGGGCGCATGGCGTCCGATGATGCCCAGGTACAGACCGGCGAGGCCATCGCTCAGGAAGGGACGAAGAGACCATCCAAAGGCCACCGCGGCACTGGCTCCCACGAGACCCAGCCAGGGAAGCCACTTGGTGGGGAGCAAAGCGAGAATGGTGCCCAACGCTGCCAGGGCAGCGAGCGCACGTGACAGCGCCACGACGCGGGTCAGAAACAGTCGAATGGGACCGCTGGGCCGGCGTCGTGCAACGCGAAGACTGACCTGAGAAACGAGGATACCGGCCACGAACCAAAGAAAGCGTGTCCAGGCTACAGCAGGACCGCGTGCCATGATCTCAGCAGGGATTGGCAGCAGCGGCTCGGGGCTTGGGTCGCGGGCTGCAGTGGTCTCGCCACTGGGTACGGTGAGTAGGGCATTCAGCCAGTCCGGCGATTCCGTTGTGGCGGGCGGGGTTCCGGGGGCGTGCGTGGAAACAGAGGCCGTGGAAGGTCGACGCTGCCGAGTCGGCTCGGGCAACGGTGGTGCCGTTCCGGAGCGGGCATTCTCTGGTGCCGAGGGGGCGGATGCAGGTGGGCTTGGCGACGGTGTCGTGTGGGATGACGACTCTGCGGGTTGCGGAGGGAACGGGGAACTTGGGTCGTTGGATATGGGTGGGGGCGTTGGATGGGGCGGTTCCTGTGCGGAACCGGCGTGTCTGCCGGCCGGGACGGCATCGATCTCCATCGGGGTCTGGGTCGCGCTGGGAGGCGCTTCCGTAGGCCGCGGTGCGTCTGGCTCCTGCACCTCGGCTTGCGCTGGCACCTCGGCTTGCGCTGGCACCTCGACCGGCGCTTGCACCTCAACCGAGTTGTGGACGTCGGCTGACTCCGGGTTGGACGAGTGCTCCGGGGGAACCGCCCCTGCAATCGACGTGAAGAAGACATAGACGAGTGGAGTCATCCCGCGACCTCCCAGCCCCGACGACGCACTTGGTCGCGTACAGGGCTCACCAGGGTGCGCGGGAGACGGAAGCCGTTCGGGCTTTCCTCCAGAAGGCCGCGACCGGCGAGACGTTGACATCGCCCTCGTGCGGAGGCGAGGGAGTCTGTAGACGTGCGCGCGAGGTCTTCGGCGAGCAGTTGACTGCTGGCGAGTGCGCGTCGGAGCAGCAGCAGGTCGGTGTCTGAGAGGCCATCGAGTGTCGGCGTGATCGCGGCTGGGATGGGGCCGACCACGATGCGCCCCGCCGCCTCGTCTACCTGGGTGATTGCAGTCAGCCACAGCCGCAGCGCATCAGAC
This sequence comes from uncultured Pseudomonadota bacterium, assembly GCA_913044235.1. Classification (GTDB taxonomy): domain Bacteria; phylum Myxococcota_A; class UBA796; order UBA796; family UBA2385; genus CAJWOS01. The sequence goes on along the minus strand of CAJWOS010000078.1, from coordinate 14,384 downwards.
AGGCGTCCGCCACAGGAGTCGTGGAGGTAGTCAAACCAAGCGCGTTGGTCCAAGCGGCTCTTCGAGGTGCCACTTCGCACGGCGCGTCTCAGGCGAAACCCGAGGAGGTCGTCGATGCGGAACTCCACGGTCATTCCGCTCATGGCATGCCGTCCGAGGATGGCTTGCTCCAGCTCACGCGCACTGAGTGGACCGGGCTGAACCACCGCGCCGATGACCGCGCCGAGGGAGGTGTGCCGCTGGGCCGTCCTCCAGGCCTCGGGCGTGCCGACCAAAATCCAGGCGCGGTGGGACCGCAGGATGATGGTTGCGAGTCGCTCCAGTCCACTGAGGCCCTGGGGAGTAAAGCGAATCCATTGTCCGAGGTCTTCAACGATTGCGGGCGCGGTCCCCTGTTCCGTCCGCTCCTTGAGGTCGGCTGGTCGAATTGCCTTCGGGGACCCATCGAGATCTCGAGCCAACTCGTCGACGAGCATCGCGCGCAGGGCGGAGTCCTCGGCCACAACCACAACAGCTCGCCCAGGGCGGTGCTCTGCGAGGACTGCGCTCGCGGCTGTGAGTTGCAGAGACTTGTCGTGCTTGAGAGCAACGCTGGACACAACCTGTTCGGAAAACAAGCGACGATAGACCACGGGGATGGACGCGTGGAGCATCGGGCGTGGCGAGATGCGCACTTCGGCTTGAGGTACGTGGTTCCAGCTGGCTTGCAGCGCCTCCCAGCGGGCCCGTCCCAGCACACGACGGAGTGTCGCGCGTGCGGTGTCCGGCCAGGTCTCCCCAGAAAGGACCATCGCGCCGGCCGTCTTGCGCAGCTCCCGGCGCAGTCGGGCCTCGCCACCTGTCAGGCGGCGGAGTGGGGTGATGTCTCCGCGTACAAGATTGGCCGACAGCTTCGCGACAATGGCGGGGATGGTATCGGCGATGGTGTCCGGGAGGTGGACCTGAAGCGTCTCCAGGCTCGATGAGGCTGTGCGCACACGCAGCTGGACTCGACCGATCGCACCCTGAAGCATCTCCGCTACGAGGGCGTGCGTGTCTGGAGTGGGTGGAGCATCTGCAAAAACGTCGAGCTCGTTCATGGCGAGGTCGAGGTTGAAGTTCACCACCCGCTCGAGCTCTCGCACCGACTCGAGTGCAGTCTCAATGACCTTGTTGGCTTCGTCGGCAGCGGCTTCCAAGGCAGCCCCGACCCGAGCATCCAACCATGCATTGACGCCTTCCCGCAGGTGGAGTTCGACCGTGCTGACAGGTGTGGGAAGGTCCCAGTCACCCACCTCTACCGCACGGATGGGCACCACAACCGCTTCGGTAAGGTGACTGATTTCTGCTTGGATGGTCTGCTCCACGGACTCCGCACAGCTTTCATGCAGGGTGTCTGCGAGGCGTAGGAGCAGCCGTCGTGTCTCCGAGATGCTGTGCGACATCGGCTGCGCGGCCTGGCGCAGGTTGGCCGCAAGGGCATCACCCGTGGCGCTGGTTGGTGCATCCGGCCCATGGGCGCCGATGATGGCCTGAAGAAAGACCCCCACTTCATGGTCGGCGTCCGCGAGCGGGCGTCTGCCCAGCTCCTCGATCATTCGTCCCACTGCACGTGCTCGGTTCCGAATGGCCACACCGGTGGTCACCTGCAGTGTGGCGACCTCCATTTCCACCCCGGCTGCCCGATGGCGTGCTGCGGTGGTTTGTCGAAGGTGCTGTAGCCCCATTGTCAGGGCATTAATGGCAGTATTCCTCTCGTCATAGACCCGACTGAAGCGCCGGACCCAATGTGGCAGGTCGATACTGCCAAGGAGAGGGAGCTCCGATTTGGCCTGCGCCATCCCACCGCCCAGGATCGCATGCGCTCGCTTGTGCACATCGGTGGCCGCGATGTCGAACTGTTCGTAGAAGGCTTGGAGCGCATCGAGTGTGTCGGTGCGCAGACGCTCAAGCGCTTCGGTCGCTGCTGGTCCGCCAGTCTGAGGCCATGACTGGACCAGGTGGGCGAACAGCACCCCCAGTCGTCGCGCGAGATCAAGCTCGGTACGTACCATCGGGGCCACGACCCCCTCGAGTTGACCCACTGCACGTCCACCTACGTGGTAGCGCCAGAGATCGCGAACGGCGGTATCTCGCGGGGCTTTCGACACACGCCAACTGGTCCGGAGGATCGCCCGGACCATTCGGCGGACGAGCGGCTCTTCTCGAGGCGCGAGGGTGCTCGGATCGACGGGGAGGGTGGTGGAAGCGGGAAGACCATCGAGTCTTTGGTCGACCCGCTGGACGAGCGAGAGCGGCGAGATGCCCTCGAGCACGTCGGTTCCTGCACGGGTCCATGCCGCGCTGCGCCAAGCCTGGGCAAGGCCTTCCACCTGCCGGACCATGCGGTCGGATGCGACCTCGGGGTCGCGCGCAAGGACCAGTGCCTTTCGGTGGGCCCGCAGAAAGGCTCGGCGGAGGCCGAGCACCCAGGCTTGCCCGTCGCGGGCCCAGGGGCGTGCTTGGTCCGCCTCGACGGTATCTGCAAGAACCCTCAGATCGGCTTCAAGTTCGCGGATCGTGATGGTGAACGACTGGGACGGACCGTCATAAGCCGGGCCCCAAGGATCCGTCTCTCGGGTCGGCGGCTGGGAGGCATCGGTTGGTGTGATCGCGACCGTTGGCTCCTCTGCATCGGAACCGGCGGGTACTTCGGCGACAGAGACCTCACCGGCTCGGCTGAGGGCGCTCTGCAGCATTGCCGGACCGACCACTTCATGGACTGCCACGCCAGCAAGGACCAGTGCGAAGAGCTCGTCGCCAAGTCCGCCAGGGAAGAGTCCAGGGAGCTGTCCAGCAAGGGAAATCGCGAGCCCTGCCTGGGCAATCATCCCCATCCAGCCGTATTTCTTCGTGTTTTCATCGGCGCCGGTCAGCTGCCCGCCAATGCGGACGCCTGCCCAGGTGGCCACTGCGCGTACGACAACCAGGAGCGCTGCGTAGCCTGCCATCTGCACAATGACGTCGATGTGCAGGCGCGCCCCCGCAAGAGTGAAGAACACCACGAAGACCGGCAGGCTCAGCCGCTCCACATCGTGGATGAGCACTTCGCCCTGGTCAGAGAAGTTGGCGACCACGAACCCTGCGGCGATGAATACGAGTGCGATCTCGGCATGGAGGACGCCACAGAGAAAGGCCGTGGTGTAGATCAGCGCGACCAGGAAGAGCAGTCGCTCGACACCGATGAAGCGCAGGTACAGGTGCACGACCCCGCCGACGGCAACCCCGAGCACGACGCTCAGCCCAATGTGCAGGAAGGCCGTGCTCAAGCCTCCGTCTCCACCCTGTCCCAGTGCCGCTGCCGCTGCCGCCGAGGTGGCTGCGAACAGCACCACGACCGCAACGTCTTTGAGCACCACCACCGAGAGAACCGTGCGGGTCATGGGGCCCTGTGCCCCCACGCCGAGGATGATGGCGATGGTGGCGGCCGCACTCGTTGCCAGGGCCAGAGCACCGAGAACCGCACCTACGGCGAGCTGTCCGCCGAGATCGATCTCGGAGAGCATTGGGAGGCCGGTGCCGGGAATCGAGCCCCCCACCGCAACTGCAAATCCCATGAAGGCGAGCACGAGCAAGACAGTCTGACCCAACAGCACCCCAAGGATCGGCTTGAGGCCCTTGCGCAGCTCGTGGATGTGAAGCTCGCCCCCCGCTGTGAGTGCGATGAGAGGGAGGGCGAGCGTGTCGAGCAGCGAGAGCTGACCGATGACCCGCTCCGAGAGAACGCCCTCGTCGAAGGGTGGGGGGAGGCTGCCATCAAAGAAGTGACCGAGCTCGTGTGCGGCACTTGGGCCGAGGAGCAGTCCGGCCAGCAGGTAGCCGGTGATGTGTGGCAGCTTGAGAACCTCTGCGAGCTCGCCGATGGTGTAGGCGGTGAGCACAACAAAGCCGAGTGCCATCAGCCCGCTCTGATTGACCGGACCAAGCGAGGCATGGCGGTGCAACAGGTACACACCGCCCACAAGCAGCCCCACAATGAGGCCTTTTCGCAGTACATCGACCGAATGGGCGGAGCCCGGTGCAGCACTCATCGTCGCCAGACCTCCGGCAGGAAGACTGCCAGAACAGTGAAAAACTCCAGCCGTCCCATCACCATGGCGGCGCTGAACACGAGCTTCGCTCCAGAGCTCCAGCCCGAGAAGTTGTCGACTTCCAAGTAGAACGGGGCGGGGCCCATGTTGGAGAGACAGGACAACACGGCGCCGAGGGCCGTGGGTACGGGAACACCGTCTGTCTGCACCACCACGAGAGAAAAAGCCCCAAGGAGGCCGATGTAGAGGACGAAGAAGCTCATCACATCCACCACGACCGATGCGGAGACCGGGCGGCGGTCAATGCGCACAACCGAAATGACCGCGGGTCGAACGCTTCGTCGGATTTGAGCGGCCACAGATTTTACGAGAATCATCACTCGCGCGACCTTCAAGCCCCCTGCTGTGCTGCCGGCACAGCCTCCGATCACCATCATGAAGAGCAGAATGCCCATCGCCAGAGGCGGATATTCTCGATGGTCGTCGATGCCGAAGCCGGTTGAGGTGAGGGTGGTGGCCACCCGAAAGAATGCGTAGCGGAAGGACTCGAGCCACTGACCATGATGTTGGTCTGCCAAGATCACGGTGAGCAGGGCAGTGCACACCGCAACGATGCCCAGGTAGAACCGCAGCTCGGTGCTCTTCCAGAGCGCGTCGAGTCGACCCGTTCGAACCACGGCGTAGAACAGACCGAAGTTGATGCCTGCGATGATCATCAGGATCGCCAACACCCACTCGATGGCGGGGTTCGCGAAGGCGGCGATGGAGGCGTCACGGGAGGAAAAGCCTCCGGTGGAGAGCGTGCCGAGACCGTGCACGATGGCATCGTGAGGCCCCATACCGAGCCACCACAGGAGGCCCACAGCAAGCACGGTAAGCCCGGTGTAGAGCTGCCACAGCACCAACGAGGTGTCGGTGATGCGTGGTCGGAGTCCTTCCGCCGTCACGCCAGGGACCTCGGAGCGAAAGAGATGCTTTCCACTCACGCCCAGGTTGGGGAAAATGGCCACAAAGAGCACCACGATGCCCATTCCTCCGAGCCAGTGCATCACTGCACGCCAGAGGATGAGCGGCGGGGAGAGGGTGCCTTCGATATCGCCGTAGATCGTGGCGCCGGTGGTGGTGAACCCGCTCACAGACTCGAAAAATGCATCCACGAATGAGGTCCCGGCTCCGATCATCAGCGGAATCGCTCCCACGAGACCGAGCAGGGTCCAGATGGCCACGACCGCCACGCTCGCGTCGCGGCGATCCATGGTGGTCGTGCTGGGAATGGTGCGACCCCACCAGAGACACAAGAGGCCGAGCGCTGTTGCCACGGGCACAGTGGCAAGCAGTGGGGCGACGTCGCGCAGCGGCGGCCCACCATCGAGGTTGACGATGTTGAACGCCAGCTCCACGAGTATCGTGATGGTAAGCGTGGCGGCGATCACCAGCAGCACGAGGCCGACGGGACGGGCGATGACCCGGTGCACGGCGGGGCGTCGGCGGACAGGACTCACGAGCGTGCGACCCGGAACAGTCGAGTGGCAGCCAGATGCGTTGCAGCTGTGGCCACGAGAATTACGCCATCACCGGGCTCGATGGTGTCTCGCCCGCCGGGAATCACTATTCGGTTTGCCTTGATCACCGCACAGATCTGCACGCCGCGGGGAAGGTCGAGCTCCATCAGCGGGCGACCGACAGCGCGGGCTCCCTGGGGAGCCGTGAGCTCCACGAGCTCGGCTTGCCCTCCAGCGAGAGCTGACAGGCTGCGCACCTCAGTGCCACGAACATGCCGAAGGATGACGTCGGCAGCCATTTGTCGAGGCGACACGACAATATCGATTCCAAGCTGTTGGTAAAGGCTTTCGTACTCCTGCCGAGAGACGATGATGCCGGTTCTGCGCACTCCGGCGCGGCGGGCGACGAGCGCGCCCATCAGGTTCACCTGTTCATCGGATGTGGCGCCGAACATGAGGTCGGAGGTTCCAATGTCGTGTTCATCGAGCAGCTCGCAGTCGGTACCATCGCCCACGATCACAGTGGTCTTGGGAAGCTCCAGAGCCAAAGCTTCAGCGACCGCAACGTTGCGCTCGATGACGGTCACGGCGACGCCGGTGCCCTCCAGCGCTCGGGCAAGGGTACTTCCGACCACCCCACCACCGAGAATGGCCACCTTACCGGTCTGCTCCACCTTGGCGAAGCGCGGGAGGGTGTCGCGTATCACTCGCGGTAGGCCCACGAGAAAGACCCGGTCACCGCTTCGGATCACGTCCGCCCCACCCGGTACCATCAGCTGGCCAGCGCGCACGACGGCCGCCACACGCATCCCCTGGGGCAGCCGGAGGTCAACGAGTGGTCGTCCGGCAGCGCGGGCCCCTGGAGCGACCTCCACTTGCAGAACCTCGACGCGCCCTTCCGCCAGCTCGAGGACTTCAACAGCACCGTGAGAGCGGGCGATACGAGCCAACTCTCGGGCTGCGAGGACGCGCGGATTGAAGACCGCATCCACGCCGAGCAAGCCCATCGCGACTCCGTCTTCGCCACCGATGTCGACCCAGTCGGCGCCTTGGACTCGCGCGACGGCTTTGCTGGTCCCCAGGTGTCGGGCCGTGAGCGCCGCGACAAGGTTTGTTTCGTCTTGGTCTGTGACCGCGATGATCAGGTCGGCGCGTGCGCACCCCGCAGCCTTGAGCACCCGAGCGCTGGCGCCATAGCCTTGCAGAGTGGCGACATCGAAGTGATCCTCGGCATGTGTGATGGCCTTGGAGTCGCGATCGATGGCGACCACATCATGCCCTCGTGCCTCGAGGATGCGCACCACGGAGAGTCCGACCTGTCCCAGTCCCACAACGACAATATGCATGGCTTCAGCCTCCCACGGGCTGGCGTTCGCCCGGCTCGGGATCACGGCTCATGGCGAGGTCTTGGCGGAGCTCTCCCGCATCGACCAACAGTCCGCGCAGCATCCTGGGAGCGGCCACTTCCGAAAGCACGACTGAGACCAAGATGGCGGTGAAGACGAGCTCCACCGCGTCGCCCGAAAAGAGCAGCCGGTAGGAGAGCGCAATGCAAATCGCCACTTCTCCCTGGGCCATGAAGCCGCGGCCGATGTCAGGGCGCACGGGAGTTCCGGCAGCCGCCACGGCACCCGAAAGCAGCTTGAAGCCGAGTCGGGCCAGCACGGCCACCGCCACGATAGCCGCCCCGCTCCCGATGGGTACGGGGACCCAGACCACTCCCCCCAGAACCAGGAGCAGGAGGACGACGGGGGCCCGTGTGGTCTCGAGGCTGCGTTGCAGCTGGATGCCTCTGTCGCCTTGGACGAGAATCGCGCCCAGGATGAGGTTGACCGTGAGTGCCGACAGATCAAGCATGAATGCCGCGCCCGTGGAAAAGCAAATGATGCCCACCAAGGCCATGAACCTCTGATTGTCGGTGCTTTCAGTGCTGATCAGAAGCCGGAACAGCAAGCCGAGCGTAACGCCCAAGCCAATCATCCAGACCAGCCACTGGGCTGCGAGCGCTGGGATGTCGCTCGTCGCAGACTGTTCGTGGAAGATGCAGGTGACCACGCCGAAGGCCAGGATGGCGAATGTTTGGGTGAGTCGACTGGTGGCACAGACCAGCGCATACACCGAACCGGGGCAGGGTCGATCCTGGTCGCCATCGCGCTGAAGCTGCGTGAAGCGGTGTCCGAGCAACCGAGTCGCAGATGTACTGCCCGACGTCGCTGCGCAGCCCAGCACGCACCCTGCGAGGGTGGCCTCCCGGACGGGAAGGTCGAAGCCGTAGTGAAGCAGAGCGAATCCGGTGAGCCCGACACCACCACCCACAGCGATCAGGTCGACCATCGCCAGTCGCAGGGCACGCTTGGGGAGCTTGCCGAGCTGGTCAATTCGCAGACTGGAGCCGTCGAGCAGTCCGATCCACCCTGCCGCGAAGGCAAGGACAGGGGCAAGCATGCGGGGGTCGGACAGCACGCCGCTGGAGCTGCCAAGGAGAACGCCCAGCAAGACATACTCGATGCCGCTGGTGACCAACATTCGACGCTGGATGCGGTCCATCAGGAAGTGGGCCACCAGATAGGCCGCGCTGATGGCGCCGAGGATCGTAAGCAGCAGCACCATGGAGCCGTCGGAGACCGGTGTTGCCCCACCACTATGGGCGAGCCCAGGGGCCACCAGGAGCATAAGGCTGCCCATCCGCGCGCTGAGCGCACCTACGGAAACCGGACGAAGAGACCTGCAAGGCATGGGTGCATCTCGCTTTGGTCGAGATTCAGCTGGGGCGCGGTTCAAAGCGGATGGCACCGTTGGGGAGGAAATACAGGATGACCATTCGACCTTCGGAAACAGTGGGAACGTGCCACGAGCCGGGCGGGTAGACCACCCATCCTTCGGGCTTACCATCGAACTGTGCACCGGGAGAAAGGGCAAAGCAAAGATCGAACTCACCATTTGGGTGGGTATGACCCGGACCCTTACCCGACATGTCGACGGCATCGATCGTGAATCCGAGGCTGTTCGGTCTCGACTTAGCCACACGACCGAACTTCACACCATTGGCTTCGCGCGGCGTCAGCCAGCCGGCTTCGATACCGGCCATGACCTTTGCACGAACCGCCGCCAGGAGTGAACCCGAGAGCGGGAACTCCACGGATAGGTCTTGGGCGGATGCCGCCGGACCGCGCTCGCTGAGGTACCGCAGGACAGGCGTGACCGACTCAAGCAGGTCGACCTTTGCGTCATTTTCGGCGGTCATGAACGCTCCGAGTTCTGGTGGGACTCGCGGCCTCGTGGACCGCCACGGGGAGGTGTATCAGCGATCGACACTTCAAGCAGGCGGGCGTCGAGGCGTCCGTTTCGAATCGGATGCCGGGCGGATGGACGCAGGCCGAGGGCCCGAGCCTGACGTGGACGCCCGACCAGAATCCATGCGGTCCAGCCGAGGAAGCGATGCCGCAGAGTGTCGCCGAAGTCACGCAGGAGCTCGTCTGCGCGGGCTTCGTCGTGCATTCGGGCACCGTAGGGTGGATTGGTGACCAGCAGACCGGGGATTGGCTCCGGCGCCTGTGCAGTGCGCGCATCGCGGCAGACAAGCTGCCCGACCACATCCGCGAATCCGGCACGGGCGAGGTTGCGCACGGCGAAGGGGAGAACATCCGGGTCGACGTCGCCGCCATAGAGACCGACCTCGACTGTCCGGCCCGCTTCCTTTCGCTGGCGCGCCTCTTCGAGCAGTCCCTTCCAAGCGGTGGCATCATGTCCGCGCCACCGGTCATGGCCCCAGCGGGTGCGGTGCAGGCCAGGGGCAACGTCACGCGCCACCATGGCGGCCTCGGTGAGAATGGTGCCCGAGCCACACATGGGGTCGCAAAGGGGGCGTCCCTCTCGAGCGGCCGCGGGCCAGCCTGCCAGTGCCAGGATGGCTGCGGCGACGTTTTCCTTGAGCGGAGCGGGGCCGGCCTCGCGCTGGAGCCCTCGCTGATGCAGCGGCGGGCCCGCAAGGTCGATGGCGACAGTGGCCTTGCCTGCGGCGAGGTGCACGTGGATGCGCAGGTCCGGATCGTCGAGATCGACCGACGGCCGCTGTCCATGTTTATCGCGGAACTGGTCGACGATGGCATCTTTCACGACCCGTGCGGCGAACCCGCTGTGTCGCAACGTCCGGGAGACCCCCACGAACTGGATGGCCAAGGTACTGCGAGGTCCGAGGTGGTCGCTCCAGTCGATTGTGCGTACGCCATCGTAGAGCTCGTCGCGGTCGGCGCATGGGAACCGAGCCACTTCGAAGAGGATGCGGCTCGCAATCCGCGACCACAGGAGGGCGCGGTACCCATCCTGAATGGTCGCGCCAAAGAGGACGGCAGCCCTCAGCGGACGGATGCGAGGGAATCCGAGGGCACGGAGCTCCGCTTCGAGAACGGGCTCGAGGCCTTGAGCACAGGTAGCGATGAGTGCGGGTTGTCCAGACATGTGCGGCCGCTAACCGGTGTGTGTCGAGCAGTGGCAATCGGAAAAAAGACGTTGACGCGCAAACGGTGATCCAGTAATGGTCGGGGGCGCCGAGGAACTCGGTGCGCGAGCCTCGACGACCCCTGCTCCGGTCGGAAGAGGAATGTGCGGGGTGGAGCAGTCCGGTAGCTCATCGGGCTCATAACCCGAAGGTCGTAGGTTCAAATCCTGCCCCCGCATCCAGTTCAGCCCCACAGTGTCACCACTGTGGGGCTTCTTCTATCGATAGGATGCGGTCGGGCCGCGCAGGGGGCCAGGAGGACGGTGACGACGCGGTGCGCGGAGAAGCACTTGCCGTGAGGGCGCGAGCGTGCCTTGCTCCACCTTTTCCAAGGACACGTGGATGAAGGAGAGGTCGGCGCGAGGACGGGGCGCGAGTGGGTAGTGGCAGTCGACGAGCATGGTGGGGGCGGTCTCTGCGCGAAATGGATGCAGCACTGGGCTGCTGGTGCGAGCCTCGAGTGGGGCTTTGATGAGCGTAGGCTGCTCGGCGGCAATTGGTGGGCTTTCTGGAGCATTCGACGTCGTGGGCAGCGGACGGGACAACCCATGGATGGGCCGCGGAGCGCCTCGGAGGCTCTTGTCGGCGGGGCGGCTGCATCGTTCACGAATCCACCACAGAGGCATCAGGAGGCCGAGGCTCATGGTCACTGTGATCAGCCAGAAGCGTCGCTCGGCCTGTGCGTTGAAGTCATGTGCGCGCAGATCGAGGAGCACGAGAGCGGTACTGGTGGCCAAAAAGAGGCCAGCGATGCAACCCAGGCCCACGCTGATGCTCAACGCGGGAATGGCCTGCTCGAGTGGGAGTGGTCGGGCCAAGATCCCAATCAGCCCGGCACCTCCGCCGAGGAGTAGGCTGCTGCAAAATATACCGGCACGAGGCAGGAACGACGCGAACATGGAACCTCCGAGAGTGAATCCTGCGCAGGCTGCATCGCAAACCTTGTGCCGGCCCCCTCATCGGAAGATGCTGCGCTTGTGGTCGTCGACTTGCCGTCCAATTCGCCGCATTTTGCCCCCCCCCTTTGGGCACCGCCCGACATCATCCGCGGACTGCACACGTGCCTCTCTCGTTCGATTCCGTCGCTCGAACCGCTCGCTTCAGCCGATGTCGTGCCTATCGGACGGCGTTGGGTCGGCGGTGGACCCCTGAGCGGACTGCGCTCGGTTTTGTGGCTCTGAACCCATCGACTGCGGATCACCGAGCCGACGATCCAACCGTGCGACGGATGATGGGATTCGCGAAGCGCGAAGCCGCTGGGGGCATCGTGCTGGTGAATCTCTACGCCTTTCGAGCCACGCGACCCGTCGATCTCTGGCAGGAGTCTCATCCGGTGGGGCCATCGACGGACCGTGTGCTGCGGGAGGTTCTCGCGGACTGTCGAAGTGTTGTGGCCTGCTGGGGAGCGATACCGCGCCCTGCATGGCCGCGGGCTCGACAGGTGCTCCGGCGGTTGGACCGATGGGGGCTGCGGGTCTGGGCGCTCGGCTTGACGCGGGATGGCCATCCCCGACATCCGCTGTATCTACCCCGCGATCAGCCGCTGGTGCGCTGGTCGGCCGAGTGCCGCGGTGGGATCTACAGCAGTGGTGGTCGCACCGCCGGATAGTGCTCAGAATGCCGATCCATCGAGCCGTTTTGCCTCGGTCCAGACAATCGCGTCGAGCTCGAGGAACCAGACGTCCGTGGCGTAGTCGTCGCTGGCAACCGGGTCTCCGCCGACCAGGACCATCCAGGGCTCCCCATCCACCTGGTCCCACGCAAATGCGTCTCGGGTTGTTGGACCACCGGCGTCGTGCGCCGTCCACTCGGCGTCGGTGATGTCGTAGACCCACACGAGCGGGTCGTCGATGGCGCCTCCCCACACGATGAGACGGTCATCATGATAGCCGAGCAGGTGGTCTGCGCGTGCTGCCGGGCCTGTGTCCAACACGGTGTGGTTGGTCCAGACCCAGGTGGTGAGGTCGAGAGACCAAAGCTCGGCCAAGGCGGCGCCGGAGGGGTCGACTCCGCCATGGATCCAGAGCCTGCTGCCGTCCTGTACGGCTGCATGTCGTTGTCTCCCGATAGGCCCATCTGTGGTGGCTACCTCGGTCCAGGTCGGTCCTTGGCGGTCCAGTCCCCACACATCGCCAAACGTCTCACCAGGGTCTGCCGCATCGTCGGTATTTCCACCAAACAGCAGGGCCTGTCCGTCGCCCACTCGTGTGAGCGTGGCCTCGCGTCTCGCTTCGGGGCGCACAGACCCGGAATCTTCTTCGAACCAGCGGCCCCCCAGGGTCTCCCAGGTGGAGAGGCGGTCGGACTCCTCCCGTGCAGAACGGCTCCCGCCAAACACCCAGATTTCATCATCGACGCGGGCACTGCAACCCGACAGGATCGGCGTTGGCGGGCCATTCACCTGAACCCACTGTCGATGTGGGATGTCGAGGACCCAGGCATCGTTGAGCAGTCCGCTTCGGTCGGCACCTCCGACAAGGTGGAGCACCTTCCCATCGGCATTGAGCCGGGCGGTGGCGTTGTAGCGGGCTGTCGGTGCCGGTTCGACCACCTTGCCCGTACACCCAACACTGACGCCTGCAGCGAGTACGACCATTTCATGCCGTCGACTGAATGTGGCGGAACCGCGCATTCCACTCTCCTCGGAGGCTGTAGTCCTATCGTGTCTGTCCGGGACCGCCTTCTCTCGTGATGCGTGCGAATGGACCGTCTGGCCGGAGGGTTGTTCCTGGGCATGAATGGTCGGGCGACAGTGGCCGAGAGCGCATGTCGGGCTGAGGTCGCCCCGGTCGCGCTGCCGTGCTGTTCGACCACCGTGACACTGCAGCCGACAAGCCATGGACTGGTTTGCAGGAGCGCCTCGACAGGCGGTCGCAGCCCCTCAGATCTCCTCGGTCTTCGCTTCGGCCGGCTCGAAGGGCACCACCGAAGCAGCGTCGCCTTCGATATGCGTGATCAATCCCCAGCCATGGTCCATCAGCACAGTTCCATGGTCTTCGAGGTCGCTCACCACTTCAAAGTCGTGAAGCTGGTTGTGCCATACGTGAGGCTTGAGGTGATTTTTGTCGAAGACGGCGATGGAGAGCCTGTATCGACCGCGCAGCAGTGGTAGGCGCTTCCAGGCGATCCAGAAGGTGTAGATACCTTGGAAGTGACCGTCCAGCACCTTGTCATAGCGGGTATTCGGGCCGTGGATGTACACGCCGTCGGCTCGAAAAATAGCCACACCGAAGATCGGGCGCTCTACCACCATCGTGGTGCGAAAGGTGACCGCAACCACAAGGTCTTCGCCGGTCTGGAAGCGTTCTCGGGGGCGTCCGCGGCTGTCGAGGATGCGCACGGACAACACGCGAACCTCACCGCTACCCTGCACGAGGGGCGTGTCGCCGTCGTTGATGTCGTAGGCTTCGGTCTGGACCTGTTCGGACCAGAGCGCTGAGGCTTCGGGCAGGAGACAGCCCTGCTGCACAGCCCGGGACAAGTCCGGATCGTCCATGGTCGACTGGGCCTGGGCAACGACGGGCAGGACTTCCCTCGGGGTGGGGTTTGGGCCGAAAGGGCGCACCACGCGGGCACGGCCTCCTGAAGCGCGCTCACGCTCGATGTCGAGGTACTGGTCGACCACGTCTCGTGCCGGGCCCAGCGCGCGGACATGGCCACGATCCAACCACAGCGCTTCATCGCAGAGACTTCGGACGGCATGCAAGTCGTGGGAGACGAGGATGATGGTGCGGCCCGCCGCCAGGAACTCCTCGATCTTGGTGATGCAGCGCCGCTGGAAGTATTGATCCCCCACAGCGAGGACCTCGTCGACCAGAAAGATGTCGGAGTCTGCATGGGCTGCGATGGCGAAGCCGAGTCGCAGGTTCATCCCGGCGCTGTATGTGCGCACAGGCAGGTCGATGAAATCGCCCAGCTCAGCAAATCGGATGATGTCGGGGATCCGGGCGTCGATCTGTTCTTCGGGCATTCCGAGGAGCGAGCAGTTCAGTCGGATGTTCTGGCGCCCGGTGAAGTCCTGGTGGAATCCGAGTCCGAGGTCGAGCAGAGTCGAGAGGGTGGCGCGCAGCTCGAGCGTGCCCTCCGTGGGTCGGGTGATGCCCCCGATGATCTTGAGCAGGGTGCTCTTGCCCGCTCCATTCGGCCCGATGATCCCGAAGCTACGCCCACGCCGAACTTCAAAGTTCACGTCGCGCAGCGCCCAGTGTTCGGTGTGGTGGGTGCGGTTGCCAAAGAACTCGTACAGGCGGCTGCGGTCGTTGAGGTAGATGTCGAAGCGCTTGGACAGTTCCGATGCGCGCACCACCCAGTCGCCTCTCGGATCGGTCTGGTCCG
>CAJWOS010000077.1 GCA_913044235.1 uncultured Pseudomonadota bacterium | reverse complement strand
CGAACGATGCGGGCGGTGGACCGTATGCACCCTCCTGCCACTTTTCGACGAGCCGCTGTCGACGGCTCTCCACACCAGACTGTTCGGCCTTGTTGCAGCCCGAACACTCGTGGACACGCTGCCCCGACACCATTCGCTCGCGCACCTTTCGGAAGTAGTCGCCGTTGAAGATGTCGGCGAGGGGCTCCTGATAGACCGTGCGCAGCTGCCCATCGTTGAAGCGGGCATACGACGAAATGCAGCACAACTTGGTGGCACCGTTGGGCTCTACGAGCGCGTGCAACCACGGAAGCGGGCAGAACGTGGACTTCATGAGGGGCGCTGCATGGGGGCTCGTGGCGAAGGGTCCGAGCGATGGACCCGTGAGTGGGTACCGTGGCGAGTCGAGGCGGTCTTCCGGGGTTGAAGGATGCCGGGGACCGGCCATACAGCGGCACGCGACCTCTACTGTGTCGGATGCTCAGGCCGATGGGTGTAGTCCGGCGTGGAAGTGTGCCGTTACTGCCGCATCCAATAGCCCGCTAGGTTCATCACGAAGAGCTGCACGCTGTGTAGGATCCAGACCGGGAGAAAAGAGCCTGCGCGCCAGCCGAACCAGCAGGCCACGATGCCTCCCGGCAAGCTCAGGAACATCTCGCTGGGCGGCTTGTTGAGGTGACCGAGAAAGAAGATGACCGCGTTGGCCTCAATGGCTCCCTTGATGTCGCCGCGGCGAGCAAACACCCACAACAGGATTCCGCGGAACAGCATTTCCCATCCGAAGATGGCCATGAACATGCCGAGCTGAGACTCCATCAGCAGCCCGAAGTCGTGTCGTGCATCGACCACGCGCGGGTAGAAGGCGGCAAGGTCGGCAAAGGTGTAGAGCGCGGCGCATGCACCCACCCCGAGCACGCCCGTCGCAATGGCTGACCGAGGAAGCCACCATCGCCAGTCTCCCAGGCCGAGTCCAAAGTCGTCGAGGCGCATGCGACTGCGGTGGGCTGCTGCGTAGAGCAGGCCAATCCCGCCGAGTGCCACTGCCGCCATTGGTGCTTCGTAGAGCTTCAGCAGCTTGATGGACCCGTGGCCCGTGAACCGCGCCGCCATCAAGACCGAGACCGCGATGGTGCCCAAAATTGCGGAACAATGCGCCAGAAGGTCGCGCCGACCGGCTTGGTGCTCTCGCCATAGCCACCACAGCACCACCATGGCGAGTGGCACACCGCCTTGCATGCTGCACAGCCAGGCGCCCCGGAGCATTTGGGCATCGAGGATGTTCCCCTTCAAGCCGCCATAGAGCACCACGCAGACGGCTGCCCCGACAAGCTGTAGGAGCAGGTCGTCCCGCAGAGGTCGATCGGTCTCGTGCAGCCTACCGAGGGCCCGAAACCACAGGGTGATGACCTTCTGCTTCCACACGGCGGCTCCACCCCGGACTCGACGCTACGTGGACCTGCGGGGTTGAGGGACCGGGTATCCGGTGAGAGCGCCGGGCGTGGGCTTCCTGCCGACTCTGTGCTGCGCTTTGCAGGATTGATGGGGGCAAGGCTCCCCATGTTCGTGGCGGCGGTGCAGCCCTCGACGCGAGCGTACTGCACGCCTGATACAGTCCTGTCATGACCCTATCCGCATCGAAGCATCGAGACCGTCGCCATGCCCTCCGCGCCCAGGGCTGGATGCTGGGGGCAGGACTGGCGCTGGCATGCGCAGGGGGTGGCGATGCACCGACCAAGGCTTCAGAACCCAGCCGTGCCTCGGATGCAGACTCTGGGCTGGCTCTCGATGATGGTTGCAACGGTCACCCGCTGCTTTGCGACCGTCGCGTGCAGGACGTGACCTTTCCCGGTACCCACAACAGCATGTCGAATGCCGACGCGGGGTGGCTCGCCCCGAACCAGCAGCACGGCCTGTCTCAACAACTGGAAGATGGGATCCGCGGGCTGATGCTCGACACCTACCTCTGGGAAGGCGACCTCTTCCTATGCCATGCGTCGTGCTCCTTGGGCGCGCAGCCGCTCTCGGAGGGGCTGGCTGAGATTGCGGACTTTCTGGATGCGCACCCCCGTGAGGTGGTGCAGATCATCTTTGAAGACGCCATCTCGCTGGAAGACACCCGTGCCGCGATCGATGCGGCGGACCTTGGGCGCCGTCTGTATGTGTGGTCCGAAAGCTCTGAAGCGACTCTTCGGGCGCTGATCGAGGCCGAGACCACGCTCATTGTGGGGCTCGAGTCCGGCGCCGCCGATGGCCAGGGCCTGCATGGCGCCTGGGATCTCTGGACCGACACGCCGTATTCCTTCGCAGATGCATCAGAGTTCTCGTGTGCGCCCAACCGGGGTGATGACACCAACGCACTCTTTCTCGTGAACCACTGGATCGGCAATCCGCTGCCGAACGCTCCGGTGAGCCGGGAAGTCAACGCCGAGGCGGTGCTGCTCGAGCGGGCCCGCGCCTGTGCGGATGAGCGCGGACGTCCGGTCAACTTCCTGGGCGTGGACTTCTACAATGAGGGCGACCTGTTCTCCGTGGTGCGCCAGCTCAACGGGCTGCCCGAGCCAGGCTGAGCTTCGGGCGCTACTCGCCGCGAATCCGCTGGGCCAGTGCGGCATAGTGATCGGTGAAGGCGGCCGCTGTGCACCCCCCATCCTGGGTTTCCTCCACGATGAACCGATACAGCCCATCCGTCTGGGTCACTGCATCGAAGAAGCGATCCACGAGGTACCCCCCGAAGCCTGCACCCGACAGGCACCGAGGCTGGGCATCAGAGTCTGGGTCGTACAGTGGACCGATGACCGACACGACGATGTCTTGGTCGAACTGGGCAAAAGCCTCAAGGTAGGCCGTGGCCTCATCGCTCCCCTGACCGGTCTGCGGGATGCGCCGAGATGAGTCGCCTTCGTCGGTGACAATGACCACATGCACGGTGCTGTCGGGCCGGAGCCATGAATCGTTCCGAGTATCGCTCGTAGACGAGAAGATGCTGGTCGGTTCGGAGCACGCTGCGGGGGGGGCGTCGACGCTGCGGCACAGCGCCATGAGGGCCGACTCGAGGTGCTCTTCGATTCCCGAGCCCTCTGATGTGGACTTCCATTGGTCGAACCCGCACACGCAGTCGAGGTACTCCTGGGTGATGACTTCGTCGCTTGGCGGTCCCGAGCAGTCGGTGATTTCACCACTGTTGGTCCGCGGTGTGTCCGACGGCCAGAATGCGGTCTTACAGAGCACCTGCTCACGGAGAGTGGTCGCGGCATCGGGACTCCCCACATCAATGGGGGCAGCGATCAGCAGGCCACCCTCTCCGGGATCGAGGCCGTCGCCCCGTTGGTCGTCTGCGGTGGTGGTGGTGAGCGCCAGCTGCACATCGGCCGCGGGAGCGAGCCCCAAGGCATCGATCAGGGCACTGGCTTGGACGCCCGTCTCGCCGAGCGCTCCGGCCATGGAGGAGCTGGTGTCGAGCACCAGCAAGACGTCGGCCACGGCGGACCGGTTGGAGCCGGCTTGGCCCGTGTCGCCGTCGCCCGAGTCGTCGCTTTCCTTTCCGGAGTTGATGCAAGCGGTCAGGAGGCACAGGCCCAGCACGCAAGCGGCGTGTGGGAGTCCGTGCCGTGCAGGATGAATGCGAGCCTTCTGGTCGACCATGGTGTTTCTCCGAGGGGTAGAGTGTCGCTGGGTTTACTCTCTTCGGAGTGCCACCGCTTCTGCGAGACGGCGGGCCGTGAGGCGCACGGCTTTGTCTGGATGATCGGTGAGCGATCCCAGCTCGTGGCTCGCCGGACGAATGTTGCGGGCAAGCGACTCCATTAGGCAGATCAAGCGATCTGCGGCTGGATCTTCGGTCGTCAAGCGCCGGGCCGAGCCTCTCCAGTACACGGCGGGAAGGTCTGCTTCGTCGTTGGTCTCAGCTCCCCAGAGATTCGAAGGGGGATGGCTCTCGACCGATGCCGGCGGCAGAGGGGCCGACGGTGGTGAGGCCGATGCCATGGCATGATCGATCAGCTGAATCCAGTCGGTGAGCGGTTGGTCGGCGTTCGGTGAGGCATGCACCAAGCGCTCGATGGCCGCAGCCCGCACATGGGGATGAATTTCTTCGGGCAGCAAGGCCAGCGGCGAACCTTGCACCACGCGGGTCTTTGCATAGGACTGGTCGAGCGCCTCGGCGTAGTACCAGCCCACCACCTGTTGAGCGAGGATCGGGTCGGTGTCGTTGAGCCCGGACTGGAGGGCGGCTGCCCGCTCCATCACGCGCTCCCAGCCGTGGGGGACGTCGGCGGGAGGTGCTCCAACGGCGATCTTGTCGATGATCCGCTTCAGACAGTGGTGGTTGAACTGACCGGCGTGGGCGCAGAGCCAGGTGGTCTGGGCCAGCGCGGGCTCGCCGACAGCCTGATGCATTCGCTCAGCGGCCATAAACATGCACTCGTCGCGCCAGCGGCCCGCTTCGATGTGCAGGCACGCTTCTCGGACGGCAGCGGGATCCGAGCGCTGGCCGGCCTCGATGGCTGTTTCTGCAGCGCAGATCCGCAGATCTGCATGGTCTGGACACTCGGGTGGTGGTCCGGCCGGCCGGAGATCCATCAGGTCGCGCGAGGCCACCAACTGGGTGTCGATGGGACCACCGCTGGGGCGCTTTCGAATGGTCGCCGCCGGCTGTGGGACCTCGTAGAGGTGGGGTCGGCCGAGGGTGGCCCGACACCACTGCTTGGGTCCGCTCTCGTTGAGGAGCCGGCAGATTTCCATGTCGGGTGCGCGGGTGGTCTCGAGGAGGGCGCGCACCACAAGGAGCCTGGCCTCGGGGCTTGGGAGGCCATCGTCGACCTGTCTCCGGCCCACCGTGCCGCTGTTCCAAAGCTGCACCCAGGTGTCGACTTCGTTGGGGGTCAGGGAAGTTGGGAGCCCTTCAGCGGGGGCGTCTGCACGCTGCAGCGACGTAGCCACTCCCACCATGACCACGGTGAGCAAGCCCACCACAAGACCAGGAAGCAATCGCTGTACGGCTGACGACATGAACTCCTCGACGCATCCGCAGCGGAGCGCTCCCCATGCTGCAGGAACCAAGCGGTGGATTGCAAGCCCAGTCGTGTGACCATGGTTTGTTCCAGCGGCGGCACCCTCGGTTGCGGTGCATGAGCACTTTTTTGGTGGGGGGCAAGCATCGGTCGAGTCGGCCTCGGCGGGGGTCAGGAGGAGCGCTCCCCCGCAGACAGGTGAGCTGGAAGAGGACACTGGCAGGTCTGGAATGCACGCTTGGGCCATCGGCCCTTGTCGGGCCCAGGTGGGTCAGCTTGGTGCGCAGGTGGAAACGCCTGCACCGACCACGTTGATGCCCAGCTCATCGACCACTCGGGTGATGGTTCCCGCTCGGTCGATGCGGTAGACCTCTGTGCTGCTGCCCATGCCATAGTAGCGGGCAAACAGGTAGAACTCGCCGCCCCAGGCCGCGAAGGCAAACGTGTCGAGGTTGGCGATATTGAGGGTGGTTCCCACACGGATGGTCTGCAGCACCGAGCCGGAGGCATGGTCGAGCTCGACCACGGAGAGGGGGGACTCGAGGGGCAGCACGGCCCACAGCTCGCCGCTGCCGGTGCCGGTGAGCTCTGCTTGGCTGGGCAGGGTTCCGAGGGTGGTGAGCTGCCAGGTGGATGGGTCGATCCGAGCGAGCTGGCGAGAGTTGGCCACGAAGAGCTGGTCGCGCCAGGTAGATGCGGACTCGGTGGCGAAGCCCATCCCGAACGACCCAAAACCGGTGGCCCGTTCGCTGTAGCTGGTCGAGATGCAGTCGAGTGTAGTGAGGTCGACTGCGAAGACCTCGTTGTCGCCGTAGCGAACGTAGCCCAGGCCGTCGCGGGCCACTCCCATCGATGCCGGGGTGCTCCAGGTGTCGCAGTCGAGCGTGCCGAGCTCCGTGAGGGAGAGGGTGTCCGGGTCGAAGATCGACAATGACGCGCTGTCTTTATCGAGCACATAGATTCGGTCGGAGGTGTCCACGCAGTCGTCTTCCGGAGCCGGGTCGTCTTCTTCGGGCTCGGGCGTGTCTTCTTCGGGCTCGGGCGTGTCTTCTTCGGGTGCGTCCTCCTCGGGCACCGTGCTGCCGCCACCCGATTCCTCGGTTGCTTCTTCTTCCGCTCCAAAGCCGGTGTCGAGCGCCGCCGGTTCCGCCGCTTCGATGGTTGCGCTCGTATCCTCACCGATGATGATGTCGGACTTGTCATGCAGCATGAAGTCCTGGTGGCAGCCCACCAAGCCCATGAGGGCGAGAATGGGGCGGGTCGTGCGGAAGGACTGGGCGGAAATGCTGGACATGAAGGACCTCTCGGTGGCCCCTTCAGTGTGCCGCTGCATAGATGTCGATGAAAGCGACCAATATTCAGTATATTGGTCGAAATAAGTGAACGATTAAGGGTTGGATGCCGCCGGTGCATGCACCGCTTGCAGCAAGATCGACTCAAAGCGTCGAGATGCTGGTCCTTGTGACCGGTCAGCTCGGCGGACCAGCAGCGGCTGAAAGGTCCAGGTGTCGTCGCCGTCGGCCAGCTTGATGCGAACCAGGGTGCCGGCTGCGAGATCGTCTTCGACGAGATGCCGGGGCATCCATCCGAATCCCAGGCTCTCCAGCAGTGCGAGTCGCTTGGTGGGGAAGTCTGAGAGGTGCACAAGGTGCCCGGTACCAAACCAGGCCTCATCGCCCTCTCGTGTGGCGGGATCCGAGTCCCGAACCAGGAGCTCCACATGCTCGATCAGCTCGGTTCGGTTGATTGGGGTGCCGCGTCCCAGTGGGTGATTTGGTGATGCGAGGAGCACCATGGGCAGGGGCGGTAGGCTCGTCACCACGCAGCCGTCGGCCTCGTCCAGTCCTAGCACGCACATGAGGTCGGCATCGTCGGCTTTCCAGCGCCAGATCACACCGCGGCGAGCTTCCACATCGAGCCGGATCCGCGTGGGTAGGCCCGCGAGAATAAACGTGCGGAGGGCCCGCATAATGGGCGGCATGGGTAGCGCACCGTCCACCACCACCTGCAGCGAGGGTTCCCAGCCATCTTGGAGTCCTTCCGCGAGCACATCGAGTCGGCGCGCAGACTCGATCACGTCGCGACCGGCATCGAGGATGCGGCGGCCGGCATCGGTCAGGATCGCTCGATGGCCGGAGCGATCGAAGATGGGCACCTCGAGGGCTCCCTCCAGGCGGGCCACGGTGTGGGAGATGGCCGACGGAACACGATGGAGCTCGCGTGCGGCTCCGGCGAAGGAGCCGATGCGGTCGATCGCATCCAGCACTTCCAGTTGGTCGAGCGTGTGGCGGACTGGGGTGGACACTGTGCCTCCGGAGGAGCGCAGTGTAGCGCCTGAGGGCGTTGCTGCGCGGGATCAGCCAGTGTGTGAGGGGGCTTCTCCTGGTGTGCCCCAGCCCAGCCACCGTCCGCGGAGCATCCAGAGGGCGGCGGGAAGAAGGAGCACCAGTCCAAGCGCACCGGCGATGGTCTGGACTCCGATGATCTCGAGGTCGATCAGCTCCCCCCAAACGAAGGTGGATGCAGTCATCGCCACCATGAAGGATGCATTTTCAGTGGCGAAGACCCGTCCACGCACATGCTCGGGGGTGATCTGCTGGAGCCGGACGGTGGAAAACACCCAGATGGTTGCGCCGCCGATGTGGGCGAGAAGCACCAGTAGAGCTGCCACCACAATGTTTGGTGCGATGGGAAGGAACAGGTAGAAGAGCGCGCCGCAAACGAAGCCGGCTGCGATGAGCTGCTCCATTCGTGCCGGATTCTCGCGAGACAGCCACCGGGCGATGAAGGGACCGACGCCGGTCCCGATTCCACGGGCCGTGTAGAGCACGGCCACGCCGAGCATCGCCTCACCGGCCACCACGAAGACGCGCTCCCCGAGGAGTGTGAGCACCAGAGTGAGGGCTCCCGACAGCTGCCAGCCAGTCTTGACGAGCGCGAGCGAAGCCACGCGCGGGTGGTCGCGCAGGAAGGCGAAGCCTGCTTGGATGTCGCGGAGCCCGGTCCAGGTGCGCCAGTCTGTGGGGCGCTGGGGTCGGTCGCGCGCGGGCACGGTGACCTGGAACAGCAGCATCGCTGACACCAGATAGGTCACGACATCGAGGCCCAGGGCCACGGACCATCCGAGGTAGGCGGTCACCAAACCACCGATGCCGGCACCCAGCGCGAGCATCGTGGACCACGCTGCTGCGCCGATGGCGTTGGCGGCAGTGAGCTCCTCGGGCCGGACGATGTCGGGGAGAAGTGCGGTGCGTGCCGGCTCGAAGAAGGCGGATGCCATGCTCTGCAAGGCCACGAGGAGGTAGAGGACCTCGACATTGGGAGAGAACAACATCGCCAGCACGATCGCGGCGCGGACCGCGTCTGCGGCCACCAGGATCTGACGGCGCGGCAGGCGATCGGCGACCACTCCAGCCACGGGTGAGGCGACCAGTGTGGGCAGCGTCTTGAGAATGACCACCCAGCCGAAGTCTGCCGCGCCTGTGTGGCCGAGGGAGCGCAGCAACGCAAGTACAGCGAGCGTGTTGAACCAGTCCCCAAAAAGGCTCACCAGCCGTGCACTGAACAGGTAGCGAAAGTCGCGATTCCGGCGGAAGAGGGTGGGGATGTCAACGGCGGTCGGCACAGGCGCTCACAGGCTGAGTTCGGAGGGCTGTACCCCAGTGGGAGCGCGCATCGGGCCCGTTGTTCAGGAACATGGGTGCAGGCATGCCCTCACGCCAGGATGAAGGGGCGTTGTGGCCTATCGTCGGAGAGCATCTCCAGGGGAGGCGGATGGCCGCCTCGTCGCGCAGACGGCCGCCTCCGCGCAGTGTTGCCATGAAGGCTCCGGATCCACAGTCGCAAAAAAAACCCGCCGGCGACGGCGGGGGTGGATGCGTGCACGGTGTGCAGGCGCGACTCAGATGTGTTCGGCAAGCAACGCGTTGAGCTTGCTTGCGTTGAGGGCACCCACATGCTTCGACACCACTTCGCCACCCTTGAAGACCAGGAGCGAGGGGATGTTGCGGATGCCGTACTTGCGAGCGATGGCCATTTCCTTGTCCACGTCGAGCTTGCCCACAACCAGGTTGCCTGCTTGGTCGTCTGCGACCTGGTCGAGCAGGGGGGCGATGGCTTTGCAGGGACCACACCAGACGGCCCAGAAGTCCACGAGGACGGGAAGATCGCTGTTGAGAACGTCGGAGTCGAAGTTCTGGGTGGTCAGCGTGACCACGTTTTCGCTTGCCATGTGGGCCTCTTTGAGCGGGAAAGACGCGCCTCTGGGGCGCAGAAGTGACGGACCGGGTTGGACCTTGTGCAGGTGCGGCTTGAACCGACGGCCGGCGTCCAACCGTGCTGCACTTTCCTAGAACACACGGACGTCATAGGCAACCCTCCCGGATTGAAGAGGACCGTGTTCTCTGGTGGGTCGGCCGGCGGGTCGAGTGCGGAGGATTCTTCGACCGATGCGGCATGTGTTCCACCAGAACCTGCGATGGGTATGCCGTGTGGGGTTCATCGGAGCGTGGTTGATAGCCTGGGGGATGGCAGAGGCGGGCTCCGATGTGCCTGCGCGGTTTCCACCTGGACCCTGGCTGACCGATGTTCGGATTCACGGACCGGATGCTCACTGGCCAGGGGTCTTTCCCCATGATCCGGATCTGCCCACGATGTCGGTGCGTCCGGGTCGGCATGGCCGAAAGGTCGATGCTCGACAGACGGCTTTCCGGGCCCGCAGCGCGCTCGGGCATCCGCTGCCTGAGTGGTGGCAGGCCTTTCCGATGGTTCGCAGCTTTACACCCGTTCCAGCCCTACAATCGGAGCAGCTCTACGATGATGTCTTGAGGCTGCGACAGTGGTTTATGGAACGGGGCTGGCTCGACTGTCAGGTGCGGCTCGAAGTGGACGAGGATGCGAGCGTGTGGGGCCGGTGGCTGAACCGACGGGCCCCCGGCTTGGCGCGGCGAGCCACATTTGTGGTGGAGACCGGTGCGCGGTGGTCGGTGCGGGACTGGCAGATCGAAGGTCTCGACACGGTGAAGGGCCCAGTGCGCCGGGCGATGAAGGCGGCGGTCTCGGTCGAGGCGGGTGCCTACGATGGCGAGGCACGGGTGCAGAGCGAGGCGGCGCTGCTGCAGGTGCTCTCGGCTGGTGGGTTCTCGCATCCGGTCGTCACCAGCTCGCTGATTCCCGATGAGGCCACCCGCTCCGTCACCGTGGTCTTTCTGGTGGACACCGGGATGCGTGCCCGGTTCGGCCCCCTCGAAGTTTCGGGCTTGCCGCCAGCCACCGTGGAGCGCCTCACACGACGGGTAAGCGCTGCGGTGCCCGAGGGAGAGCGCTGGCGGGGAGAGCGCCTGGCCAATGTGGAGGACGCGCTGGGTCGAATCTCCTCTTTTGCGGAAGTGGAGGTCTCGCCTGGAGCGCAAGATGCCCGTGGCCATGCGCCCGTTGAGGTGTCCGTGACCGAGGCCGACTCCAACGGTCTCTTTCCGATTCTTCGATTAGCCAGTGAGCCCACGCTGTATGCGGTGGAAGGGGGCCTGGGCTACCGCACTGGCATCGTGGGCCGCCAGCTGGCGATGTTTGAGGTGCGGGGAGCCCTCGGATACCGCAGTCTCGCAGTGCCGGTGGGGCCGAACCAGTTCTGGGGAAACCACGGGCCGTCCGGGGAAGTGGCTCTCTTGAGTGAGCTGTTTCTCTCCCCGCTCTCGGGGCTGTCGTTGGTGGGAGAGACCGAAGCCCGCCTGGAGCCTGTGCAGGCCAACAATGTGTTTTCGAGTGCCGTGCGCGCGGGTCTTCGGGTGCGACCCACGCCCTATCTGGAGATGAGCGCCACGCCGGAAATCGACTATTGGCGGTCGTTTGCATGGCCTTCTCAACAGGCGCTGTGGGACGAGTGGTTCGTGGAGCCAGGCGATCCGCCTCTGCCGCCCATGCTGGGGCGACACCGTCCGAGCTTTCGACCCGAAGCCACGGGGATGTTGCTTCGTGTGGCGCTGCAGTGGGTCGACGTAGATCGACCTCTGTTGCCCTCGCGTGGAGGGGCACTGCATATTGACGCCGTGCCGGTCGGGGCGGTCGGCGACGACCTCTTCTGGCGGTTCGAGGCCACGGCCCGTCGCTACATCGCCCTTGGCTCGGAGCGATGGGTGCTCGTCCCCCGTCTCGATATGGGAGCACTGCGGTTTCGGGACCCGACCGTGCCGTCTGTTCCGCAGCTGCGGTTCTACCTGGGGGGTGGGAACTCGCTTCGGGGATGGGGGGTCGCACGGGCCAATCCGCCCGGTTGGGACGGCGATGTCAACGACTATCGAATCGGCGGAAATGTGATGGGCTTGGGCAGCCTGGAGCTTCGGTTTGCAGTCTGGCCGCGGCTGCATGTGTTTGCGTTTTCGGATGCGGGGCGGACCTGGGAGGGACTGGTCGACCGGGTCGATCGGGTCGACCGCGCTGCGGGCGTGATTGAGCCGGGAGTGCGCCTCGGCACTGTGCTGCCGTCGGCAGGCCTCGGGCTGGCTCTGCCCACACCCCTCGGGCGGGCTGCGATGTCTGGGGCGGTCCGACTCCGCGAAGATACGGAGCTGGTACACCCACCGCCCATGACAGCCTTCCACTTCATACTGGTTCAATCCTACTGACCGGGAGCCCCATGGTGGTGCATCAGCGGACTCTGTGTATGCTTGCCGCAGGGGCAGTCCTGTGTGTCACGCCGGTCGGACACGCCATGGCGGCCGACGCTTCAGCCCAGGCGCGCTACCTCCTCGCCACGGGTCGTCCAGCGGAGGCGGCCCGTCGCACCGCCGCGATGTTGCATGCTGGACCTGCAGCGCCCGAGACGGTCATGCTGCACGCACGCGCGGTGGCTGCGCTGGGAGAAGCCGGTTCCTTTGTGGAGGCCATCGGGACTGCGCTTCATGGGCCCGACGCAATCGCGTATGTGGGGGCCGTGGCCGATGGGTTCACCGATGGACGGGCAGACTGCCCTACGCTCCTCGCAGCCGTCGGCACAGCGCGCACGGCCGCGGAGTGGCAAGCCCACATGCAGGTGCGCGAGCGGGTACGCGTGCTCTGCGGGGCATCGGCCGAGGAGGTGTTCGCAGAGGCGGTACCGATTCTCAACGGATCTGCCGCCGGTCTGGCCCTCCGCCTATCTGCGGCCGATGCCGCTTGGGGACGGGCTGTGGAGGCGTGGGCTGCGGATGATCCACTCGAGCTTTGTGCGGCGGGGAATCCCTGGTCTTCCGAAGCGTCGGGACTGGGACTGGTGAAAGCGCGTGTGGCTCTGGCTGCGGCTGCGGAACGGGCTGCGGAGTCTGAAGAGCCGATGCGGCTGTGGTGGGCGAGGGAAGTGATGCGCTGGCAAGGCCTTGAGACCGATGCCCTCGACGCGCGCATCGCTCTGCTCGACCCGGAAGCGCGTGTGCCAGACTGGCAGACGGCTGGAGGCGTGCGCTGGTACGGCGCTCCCCAGCACCGCCATCCCGAGTGGGTGGCAAAGCTCGAAGCGGCACTGGCGATCGAAGATCCGGATCTCCAGCGGGATGCTCTTGATCATGTGGGCGCGCTCCTGCCCATTACGGGTCCGCTGCGCTCAGACTGGTGGGCGGCCAGGGGGGCGCTTCTGGAAGCCGAAGGACGCTCTCGGGCCCACGTGCGGGCCATGGAGTCGGCGTGGCGAGCGGATCCAGAGCGGGGAGAGCGGGCGAACGGATTTGCTTGGGCGGCCGCACAGCATCGGGTTCGGATGTCGGTTGCCCTCGATGCCATCGACGCAGCGATTGTGGCTCCGATGCCCTACCGGGCTGCCCGGGGCGGACCTTCCGCGGATGGGGCCTTTCGCTGGGTTCGTGGCCACGAGCTCGGATCTTGGCTCGATACTCGGGGTTGGTTGCGGCTGCAGATGGGCGACGTGACCGGCGCGCGGGCTGATTTTGACCGGGCCTTGATGCTGTACCGGAGCCCGAGTGCAACGGTGCACTTTCACGCTGCGTTTGCGGCGGAGCGCGATGGCGCCCCTGAGGTGGCGCTGTTCCATCTTCGGGAAGGCTTTGCTGTGGTCGACACCCGATACGATGATCCCGAGCTGGTGGCGGAAGCCCGTGCGATGGCGGATGCTCTCTACGGCCACCATCGCTGGCATCCGGCGGGAGTGGACGGGTGGCTGGCCGGTCGATCAGGGCCGGCTGGACGCGCCGAGGTGGGTGAGCCTGGATCGATCGTGGGGCTCGAGTCGATGGTGGATGCCCTCAACAGGGGGCCAATGGTGCTTCCGGTGCAGGGGCAGGCGCTCCCAACACTGCCGTTCCTTCCCGATGGCGAGGGAGAAGACCCGTCGGTGGGTGGCGGATGGAGGGTCGTGGAGCTGTGGGCGGAATGGTGTGGCCCTTGCCAAACACAAGTGGCCCGCCTCACAGAGCTCCACGAGCAGGCGCGAGCGCAGGGACTTGAGCTTGGCGTGGTGGTCGTATCGGTGGAAGTGGAGCATCGGAAGCATTGGCCTGGGCCCCTGGGCAGCGAGCGGCCACTGGGATGGGTGGTGGGCTGGTCTGGCCCAGTGGCGCTCGAGCTGCTGGGGGCGACGGGCCTGCCTGCGACCTTGGTGGTCGACCCTACCGGCCGGGTGGTGAACAGCCGACTCGGATGGGAAGGCGACTTGGCATGGCTCGAGGACACCCTGTCAGAACACATCGCCGGTCTCGATTGGCCCACAGCGGTGCAGGAAGATGCGCCGTGAGCGCAGTGGTGCCGCCCCTTGCGTCTCCAACGGACGTGATCTTCCAGTGGTCCGATGCCACGGTGCTGCTGCGGACACCAGAGGCGGTCGCGCTGGTCGGTGGGCTTGGTGTGGTGCACTTGCCCACAAGGCGGGAGATTCGGGCGGCCGGGGAGGCTCTGCAAGCGGCGCTCGACCGGGAGGCCTGCGCGGAAGTGGCCGACCGTAGTGCGGAAGTGCGGGCGGTGGCGGTTCAGCACCACCTGCTCGACGCGTTTCGACCACGGCTCGAAGACGCAACTGTGGCGGCATTTCGAGCGGACCTACAGCCACTGCTGGCGGCATGGGCCGATCCATACGCAGCCGATGCCACAGGTCATGTCCACCTCGTGCACGTCCGACGGCAGATCGCAGAAGCGCCACTGGTGGACTGCGAGGCTCTGGTGCTGCTCGGTCAGGCCGTGGACGCGATGGAAGCGGCGGGGAACGCGCGAGATCGCGCCCATCGAGAGCGACTCGCATCGATAAAGGGTCGGGTGCGTGCGCGCTCTCGACTGGATTCCCTGTTGGTCGAGCTCCTCGCAGATCTGGAGCCGCAGGTGGTGGCCGACTGGCTGGCGGTGCGTGGCGCAGGACCGGCACCTGATTCGCCAGAGGATAGGTGGTTCATCGACGAAGACTGAGGCCGACGGATTTTCCATTGCGTGTGCCGTCGGGATTGGCGACGATGAGTTCTCGGACAACATGAGTGGCATTGAACCCTGGATGAATGGATTGAGCTTCCCTGCACTCCAATCCGTCCGCAAGGACAGTGTGTTCCCACGTGGTCCCGTCCATCTCGCCGATGGTGTGGACCGGGTGGCCCCCGGAGTCCATATGCGTACCCTCCTCCGTTCCCTGCGTGTGCTCACCGCTGCGTTTCTGGCGCTGTGTTTTGTGGTTTCGCCGGCCCTGGCCCACGATGGTCCAGCGATGCAGCCGCTTGTGGTGGATGATGTCGAGGGGCTGTTTGCAGAGCCGATTCCGCCGCCGGAGGGGTGGCGCACGGTGCAGGGCCTCTACACAAGGATTCATGCTCACCCTGACGACATCGGGACGGCCCGTGCGCTCACCGATCACGCCGATGCTTCGGTGCCGCAGGTATCCAACGCCTTGGGTTTCCCTCCTGGCGCCACCATCGAGATCTTTCTCGCGCCCGATACCGAGACCTTTCGCTCCATGCAGCCCGGGCGGCCGCCCGAGTGGGCCGACGGTACGGCATGGCCCAACCGGGGCCTGATCTTCCTCCGCAGCAATCGGGTGCGTATTGGTGTGGATGAGCCGCTCACGCAGGTGCTCGACCACGAGCTCGTGCACATCATCCTTGGGCGTGCCTTCTCGCCGCGACCGGTGCCGAGCTGGCTGCAGGAGGGAGCCGCACAAATCCTCGCCCGGCAGTACTCGCCCGAGCTGACCGACCGACTGGCATCGGGCTTGCTCGGCGACAGCTTGCTTGCGCTCGACGACATCACCCGCGGCTTCCCTCGCGATGCGGGTCGTGCGCGGCTGGCCTATGCCCAGAGTGCCGATCTCGTGGCCTACCTGCAGAACACCTATGGCGAAGAGACGCTCAGCGACATCACGCTTGGGCTCGCGCGGGGGTACTCGGTCGACCGCGCGCTCCGCGAAGCCACCGGTGAGAGCTCCGTTGCGCTCGACCGGGCCTGGAGATCTCGACTGACTGCATCTCCCATGTGGCTCAAGCCCTTGGTGGCCGACTCTACGCTCCTGGGGGTGACCGGGCTCATCTTCATCGTAGGCGGGGTCATGGTGCGCCGTCGTCGTCGGGTCATCCTGGACCGCTGGGAGCGAGAAGAGGCGATGCATGACGCCATCTACGCATCGCTGATGGGGGCCTGGCCAGGGCAGCCGACTCCGTTGCCGCCGCTGCGGGTTGTGCAGGCCGGATGGGGCGCGACCCACGGCTGAGCGCCAACGGAGCGAGTCGACGTGCGGTGTTCAGCATCGGTTCACCCCTGTGCCCTGTACGGTGCGAGAGGCACCGGTTAGCCGTGCGAGTCGTGGAGGAAGTATGTCTGCGCTGTGCCGAGGGTCGGTGGTGGCTGCGCGCTCCCTGTTGAGTGGGTTCGCACGCAGATGACCGAGTCGCACATCATCTGGCGAGAGCGCCACATCATCGATGCCTTCAAGGGGCTCACGGCACCGTTTGTGCTGCTGGTGATGGTCTGGACCCAGAGCCTCGACCGGTTCGACGCATGGGCATATCTGTCTGTTCACGGGATGTATGGGCTGATCTGGGTGATCAAGAGCCGGGTGTTCGGCGACCGCAACTGGGAGCGCCCTTTGCGCCCCTTTCGAGTCCTGCTCCTGGTCACGGGGCTCGGGGGATATTGGGTGGCGCCGGTGGTTCTATGCTTGCACGAGGTGCCGGCGCCGGCGGCCATGGTGGGTGCAGGGGTGGCCCTGTTTGGGCTGGGCGTGTTCCTGCACTTCACAGCCGACATGCAGAAGCACATGCACCTGCAGCACCGACCCGGTGTGTTGCTCACCGAGGGGTTGTGGGCGCGCTCGCGCAATCCGAACTACCTCGGCGAGCTGCTGATCTACACGGCCTTCTGTGTGCTCGCCCAACACTGGCTGCCGGTGGTGCTCTTCACCTGTGTGGTGCTCCTCGAGTGGGTTCCCAATATGCGTCGGAAAGACCAGAGCCTCGCGCGCTATCCGGAGTTTACTGCTTGGAAGGCCCAGTCGGGCTTACTGCTTCCGCGTCTGTCCCTTTCCGATCTAATGCGGCGGGACTGAGTGTCGTCGCACTGCCTCTGGCTGCTGGCGGGCGTGGCTTTGGCGCTGGGCTGCGGTCGTGGAGATCCATCCGAGACTCCCACCGAGCCGGTCGACCAGCCGAATGTGATCTGGATCAGCCTCGACACGACTCGAGCCGATGCTCTCGGTGCCTGGTGGGCCGAGTCGCACTGGGGGCTCGACCTGCCCGAGTCGGAACGACCGGTGCCCCGCACGCCAATTCTCGACCGTCTCGCATCCGAAGGCGTTCGCTTCGCCGTGGCCATCGCGCCCACCCCCACCACGCTGGCCAGCCACACGAGCGCCTTTTCCGGCTACGACTCCCATGGGCATCGCGTGGTGCGCAACGGCTATCCGGTGCCAGACGATGTTCGTTTGGTGCCGGAAGTCTTGGCAGAGGCTGGATGGGACACCCGAGCGGTAGTGGGTGCCAGTGTGCTGGAGTCCAAGATGGGCATCGCACGGGGCTTCAGAACCTATCTGGCGCCGGAGCCTGCGGGGGCCGGTGATGCGCTGGCCTACAGCCTGGATGCCCAGTCGGTCACCAATCGAGCACTGGAGCAGGTGTCTGCCCACGACCCTGCGGCTGGTCCGCTCTTCTTGTTTGCCCACTACTACGACCCCCACATGCCCTGGACCGATGCGCCGCCGCAGATTGTCGAGGCGATGTCGGTGCCCGGCTACGCAGGCGACATCGACGGCTCCATGGCCAGCATTGAGGCCCTCGGACGTGCTCATCGCGCCGGCAAGCTTGATCCGATGGACCGTCGCCAGGCGCGGGCCCGGTATCTGGCCGAGGTCGCGGCGGTGGATGTGCAGCTCTCGCGGCTGTTCAATGGCCTGCAGAAGCGGGGTATTCTCGAGCGGGCCATTGTCATTGTGATGGCCGACCATGGCGAGACGCTCGATGATCTGCGGTCGAATCCCTACTCGCACGGTCCCGATGTCTCGCTCGTCGACATTCATGTGCCCTTGATGATCATCGGGTTCGGACCGGTCGGCATTCCTGCAGGCGTGGTGGTCGACCAGCCGGTC
>CAJWOS010000076.1 GCA_913044235.1 uncultured Pseudomonadota bacterium | reverse complement strand
GCGCACCGCTTCGGTCCGAGTAGACCATCGAGGGTTCACCATCGCCGTCGGCGTCAAACTCCGCGTCGTCCCCATCGCAGGCACTGTCGACCCCGTCGTAGGGAATCTCGGCAGCCGATCCTGGGTAGACCTCTTGGGCGCGTGGTGCAGGGAAGCCATTCAGGCTGGAGATTTCTCCCTCAGGGTTGTCCACATCGTCGTAGCAGTCGCCGTCCATACCGATGGGAGGCGAGAGCTCGCTCCCAGGCGCTTTCCCGTAATAGTTGGCAGACCAATACCCGTCGCCATCTTTATCGCCATCGCCGGTGGCGAGGTTGCAGTCGTTGTCGACGCCATCGTAGTGAACTTCTTCCAGCGACTCATCCGGCTTCAAGGCTGCGTCGGTGTCGTCGCAGTCCACATCCACTTCGAAGCCGTCGGCGTCTTGATCATAGTCGTCGTTCGAGCCATTCCCGTCGGCATCCACACCTGCACAGTCCTGGTCCACACCGTCGTAGTAGCGCTCGTCGGCTCCAGGGTAGGCGCTCGGGTTGCTGTCGTCGCAGTCGTCGGCATTGTCGGCAGTATTTGTGGTGGGCCGGAGGCTTTCACAGCCAGACAGCAGGCCGCCAGCACCATAGCCATCGCCGTCGACGTCTGCGTACCACTCCACCACCTGCGAGAAGGCACGGTCGCTTGGGGCGCAGTCCTCGCCGAGCGGTACGTTGTCGCCGTCACCATCAATCTTCGACTGAATCTCATCGTCGGATACAAAACAGCCAGCCACCCACAAGCCGAGGAACGGCACCGCGCACTGGGCACTGCGACGGACACACTTCGACATCAATCCTCCACGGCGCGATCGTAGCACCACAATCAGCCGCTCGCCGGATTGGCGGCACGTTCGCGACGGTCGGTCAACGGGTTCAGCTTGAGCGAAAGATCGGCCCAACGAGCTTGGTGGATCAGGCCCCCGATGCTCACCACATCCACCCCGAGCGCCGCCAGTCGCGGAAGGCGCTCGGCAGTGATGTTGCCACTCACTTCGAAGAGAGCCGATCCACGGAGTCGCTCGATGGCCATCTCCACCTGTTGGTCATCCATGTTGTCGAGCATGACCACATCTGCTCCCGCCTCGACTGCGCGGACCGCTTGCTCCACGGACTCCACCTCCACCTCGATGCGCAGGAGGTGGTGTGCCGCCTTCCGAGCCCGCTGCACTGCCGCTTCGATCCCGCCTGCTGCCACGATGTGGTTGTCTTTAATGAGAATGCCGTCATAAAGAGCAAACCGGTGGTTCGCGCCTCCTCCAATGCACACAGCACGGCGCTGCGGCTCCCGCAATAGCGGCGCGGTCTTTCGCGTGTCGACCACCCGCAGATTCGCTCCGTCGGGAAGTGCAGCAACGGTATTCGCCGTGTGCGTAGCGATCCCCGACAAGTGCATCAGAAAGTTGAGCGCCAAGCGCTCGCCCGTGAGGATGCGGGCCAGCGAGCCCGAGAGGCGGGCCACGGGCTGACCGGCCTGAGCGAGCTGACCCTCGCCAACAAGGACTTCGTATTGAACAGAACCTTCGCTGCTGCTCATCTGGTGGAAGACCTCACTGGCTTCGCGATGCCCGCACACCACCAGTCGGGATTTCGCGCGAATCAAGCCCGAGCCTTGCGCACTCGACGGCACGGTGGCACGGGTGGTGAGGTCGCCAGACCCCACATCCTCACGGATGGCAAGGCGGACGAGTTCAGACAGTTCCATTCGAAGACCTGACGTGCGGGGGTAGTCGGTCGGGGACGTATCTCAGACCGTACCGGGTGGCTTGGTCCAGGCAGACCCTGCGCCGCCATCCATCCGGCTCCGGGCTCCCGCTGCGCGCCCCCGTGGTGCCGGTCAGCAGGACGCCATCAGCTCGTCGACAGCCGACTCGAAGGTACGAGGTCGCCAGCCGGTGGCGTTCATCAGAGCCGTGGGATCCGCAAGCTCGTCTTCATCAGCAGCGGCCATCAACGCCGGGTCAAAGTCGGGCAGGAGTCGTGCCGCCTGAACAAAGAGCGCCTTGGGCAGCGGCAGCACGACCCGCTTGCGCCCAATGGAGCGGGCCATCAAGCCGATCATCTCCCGCATGGTCAGGGCCGTGGCCCCACCGGCTTCAAACGCACGGCTCGGAAGCTCCTTCGCGAGCAGTCGCACAATGACATCTGCGAAGTCATGCACATGAATGGGTTGACGACGTTGGTGTCCGCCGCCCACGACGGGAACCACGGGCGCGTGGTGCACCAGCCGTGCCAACGTGTGGAAGCTTTCCTGGTGCCGAGGTGCGTGATGCGGGAGGCGTGGACCATAGGGCGCCGAAGGGCGAAGGATGGCAAACGGCAGGCCGCTGTCTTGGAGGCGCTGCTCGTCTTCCCGGCGTGAGGCACCGTATGGCGTAGGGGTGGCCCAGTGCACCACGGTGCTCGACGCGTAGACCACCGGTCGCCCAAGTGACAGCACGGCATCCATCATCTGCCGATTGATCAGCACTGCAGACTCGCTCGCCGAGAGCCCGTTTCGAGGGGGCGCCTTGATGCGGCACGCAAGATGGACCACTGCGTCGGGATTCAGCGCCTCGACCTTCCGGACATCCTGCGCGCGTCGGAGATCCACCCGGTGGCTGGTGATGTGATTCAACTGGATGGGACAGCTGTGAAAGAGTGCGTGCACATCGTGTTGACGTGCGGCAACCGCGCAGAAGTGCGCTCCAACAAAGCTCGAACCACCCGTGACAACCAGCCTCACTCTTACCTCCGACAACTCAGCGCTTCTGCGAGCTTATCCGCCTTCTTCCCTTTGTCGCTCCCTCGCCAGAGCATCCACCCATTCTGCAGTCTCCAGATCGCCACCAGAACGGAGCAGCAGGCCCAGTCGTTCCGCCAGCGAGGTCCAGCCGGGAGACTCCCCCGCTACAGCGGCGTCCAGCGCAGACACCTCCCGTCGACGTGCACTTCCTGCAAGCTTCGTGATGGTGCACAGCCCGGTTCCGCGAGTGGTGAGCTTGGCCAGCACCTCCTCCGCAGCCGTCCACAACCCCTTTGCGGCGAGTCCGTAGGCCGTGGGACAGATCAACTCCGGATCGGAAGGGCAGCCCGCCGCCAACGCGCGGAGCCCGACCTCACCGGCATCCGCGGGAGCCCCACGCTTCAGCTCGATCGCCGCGACGTTCCAGCACGCATGGGGGAGCGGACGGGGCGCCATTGTCGCAACGGAATACCAGTGCGCGGCTCCGTCGAGGTCGCCCTGCAGCTCGAGCACCTTGGCCAAGCTTCCCGCCGTATGTGGGTTTTCATGTCGCTCCACCGCCGCGGTCCAGAGCGTGGTGTCGTCTTGCCACGCAGTCACCGATGCCGACGCGGTGACCGCGTGCGGAAGCGCCAAAAGAAGCCACAACTCCGGGCGCAACCGGCGAGCACGGGTGGCACGATCGAGAGACGTGGCCACGGCCAGTGCAAATCCGGCGAGGGAAAGGAGCAGGTAGCGGTCGCCGAAGAGACCCACATGGGCGACGGCGGGCCAAGCGGGCAGTACGCCAATGACTCCGAGCACGCTCAGGCCGAGCGCCTTCCGCCGACCCGCCCAGAGCAAGACAAGGCCCCCCGCAAGACCCGCCAATACACCCACCATTGGAATTGGCTCGGGCCAGGCGAGGTGGCCGCCGGGCGCCCGGACGGAAGGCATCGCCAAGGCATCCATCGCCCAAGCGGAGGTGGGCCATGCGCTGGCGAGCAGGTGCGCGGCATCCGCACCCGGCGGCCAAGCCACACCGGCCAGCCAGCGGCCGATGAGTACAGCGCTCACACCGATCAAAGCACCCAGTACCGGTCGACCGATTGGACGACGGGCCGCCCACAACACAGGTGCCAGGCATACTGGCGCCAAGTAGGCCGTCTCCTTCGCTGCCGCCCCGAAAGCGGCCATTGCAGCCAAGTGTACCAATCGCGGCTTGGAGCCGGGACGGAGTGAAACGGCAAGCATTCCGAGGATCGCAGCCACCGACATGGGGTCGTTGCGCGCACTGATCCACGCCACACTCTCGACGGCGACAGGATGCAGCCCAAACAATCCTGCCGAGGTCCAGGCGGCGGTCGAGCTGCATCCCAGCCGCCGAGCGACCACAGCCACCAGTCCCACATTGAGCAGGTGCCATCCCAGCGAGTGCAAGTGGGCGAGGCGCGCAGAGCCGCCGAGCAGGTGGTCTACCTGCAGGCTCCACAGCATCACGGGCCGGTAGTAGATGGGCGGATGCTGCGCCTGTGGAGTGTGGTCCCACAAGCCGCCGGTCCATGCCGAAAAAAAGGCTTTCCACCCACTCAATGCAGTGTTCTGAACGATCAGGGCATCGTCATCCCAAACATAGCCCGCCCCCACCAGGGGTCCGAACACGAGCAGCACCGCGAGGCCAACCCACACCGCTGAGCGGTCTATTGTCGGCGAAGTCGACTCAGCCACGCAGGGGGATCCGGGGGAGAGAAAGGACTGTGGGGCTTGAGGTCACCGGGTCGTCCCTGCACCTCAACTACGATGACCGTGGCGTCGTCATCCACACCGACTCGGGCCACCTCGGCGATAATGTTCTGCGCGCAGGAGTCCGGCTCCGGGTTCTGCTTCCAGATCTCCTCCAAGTCGTCTTCATCGAGTGCCTCAAGCACCCCATCCGACATCAGCATCAATACATCGCCGGCCTGCAGTGACCACCGATCCATCGTGAGCACTTCCGAGACCGCAGGCCCCATCCCCAGGAACGCGGCGAGGCGCCGGAAGGTACCCGTCCGCTCCGCACCTGCCTGCCGCGCCCGCCCCGCACGGAGGCGGTACACCGGAGAGTCCCCTACGGTGAAGACATGGGCAACCGAGCCGTCGATCCAGGTCATGGCGAGGGTGCATTTTGCGTGTCGGCCCGTGCCCCGAAGCTCCCAGTCAATCTCACTGACCAGCTGGAACAAGGTGTCGGGATGCCGGTGCGCCCCAGGCTCCTCGAACTGCCCGATCCGCGTACAGGCCAGTTTTGCTGCAGCCAGTCCGGCTCCCGCTGTGCTCACACCATCGCAAACGACGAAGAGCCCATCCCCACGGGACAGGTCGTGCTCGTAGATCTGCCACGCATCCTCGCACTCCACGTGATGGGGCGAGGGACGGCTGGCGGCTGCGGCTCGGAGACGGAGCTTCGATGGCGTGGTTTCGAGCATCAAATCCTGTGGGAACGACGACGACGCAAAACGGCGACCCCACCCACCAAGAAGGCGAGCAGTCCGGTGGGCGCTCCCCTCGCGGGAGCTGAGGAACAATTGCAGCCGCCGGTCTGCGTGCGCACAATCTGCGGTTGCGGCCGCGAACCGTTCGAGGCCTCAGTGCCGGACTCCGAAGTGGTGTCGGTGTTTGTGCCCGGACTGGTGTTGTCTGTGGTGACGTATTGCGCGGATGCGAGCAACGGAATCTCGAGTACCGGCTCGAGCGGATCATTGGACTGCAGAACCAGCATCCCTTCGAAGTCCCCTTCCGCTCCAGGTGTAAACGAGACCACCACACCATCGGTGCGCGCGGGGCCAGCCTGGAAGTACTCGGGATAGACTGAGAAGTATGGGTCGCCTTCGACCAAGGAGTAGCCCTCCAAGTCCAGGGCACCGAGGTTTTCGATGGGCAGCTGGAGCACTGCGGAGGACCCTACATCAATGGTTCCGAAGTCGTGGCGGGGCGGGAGCTCGCCCATCACGGGGAGTGGAAACAGCAGTGTGGTGGTGGGGAAGAACTGCTCAAAGTCGTCGGATGCCAGCGGGATGGGCAGGTCGAGATCGACAAGATCCCAGCAACCCACCAGGTCTACGCAGACCTCGAAGACTGGATTTAGGACAAGGTCGAGGCTGCTGTTCCAGCTGCCAATAAACTCGGCGTTGACTTCCTGATACGCCTCGCCCAAGGGCTCTACCCACGCTTCCTGACCCACCGTGTCCACCCGCTCGCCGTCGACGTACCAGTTTTCGCCGGTGAACGTGGTGAGAGCCTCGGGCCCGAGGTCCACGCTGATCCCCGCGGACACGCCGGTAAAAACCTGGAAGCTCCAGTTCAACAATTCGTTGGTGTCGCCTTCAAAGAGAACCTCCACCACTTCAGGCACATCGCCTTGGAGGAGGAACGGAGAAAAGAGCCCCTGGCCCTCAACATCGATGCCGCGCCGGTCGATCTCCGACTCCCAGCTGTACACATCGACATCGAACTTGATGCTCGTCACTGCTTCCAGCGCTGCGTCCACAATGATCTCGCCGGTGTCTGCGATCGGGTCGAGTGCGACCGTCAGCCCATCGGGCCATCCCATGTGCCCCACCCCTTCCATCTCCACTTCAGCACCACCGGTGGACTCGATCTGAAACCGCACCGCCAGTGGGCTGCCCGAGGGCACCCACCCTGTGTCGAACTCCGAGTCGTTCCAAAGCTCCACATAATCGCGCAAGAGGAGGTCTTGAGACTCGCTTTGATGCTCCCACCGCGCATCGTCCTGCGCGACAGCCATGGTGGTGCCAGCAAAGAGAAGGATTGGAAAGCTCATGGAAACCTCGATGCTGCGATGGTACCGCAGACGAGGCGCACAACGGGAACGAGAAGTTCCAGCGGCGCCCGCGTTGACTGCGACCTCAACCCATTCTGGTCCAGCATTCCACGCGCCCCACAAAATAGAATTGCGCCGCAAGCCGGATGACCCATCCACTATCGCGTATTTTCGGATCTCCCGGTTGTTGGGGTGCACGACAGACGAAGCGGGGCGCGGGCTCACGGGGTGCGGAGTGCTCGAATTCCATGGCGTTTCGCCCACGGGAACTGCAGCTCAGGGTGGAATCTTGCTCTCCATGATGTTCGGGTCTGCCCGATGTCGAGGTGACGCGATAGCGGCGCACACGCACGCACCCACGAGGAAGATCCCATGTCGGTGACCGAGGAACTGATCGCACTGCTTCAAGCAGGCGACATTGACGGATTCAACGAAAAGCGCCGTGGTAAAGGTCGAATCGAGGCGTTTGCGCCCGACCTCTCCGGGCTTCAACTGGTGGGGGCCGATCTCTCCGGGATGGTCCTTGAGAAGGCTGACCTTTCGGGCAGCAACCTCACGGACACCATTCTGGCGCGGACCGACCTGTCCGGCGCCGACCTTTCTCAGACCAACCTCACCGGGGCGATGGCAATCCAGCTGAAGCTGCGCGACGCCTGGGTAGAAGACACCATCTTCGACGAAGCCGACCTCAGCCAGTCTGATCTCTCCGATGCAGAGTTTCACCGCTGCTCATTCAAGGAAACGATCCTCACAAAGGCACGGCTGAAGCGCTCGAACTTTGTGGAGTGCCGATTCGACTCGGTCGATGCCGCAGAGGCGCGCTTCTCGGGCAGTACCACCGAGAAATGTCGCTTTGTGCAGGGCCACTTCCGCGAGACAAGCTTCAAGGGCGTGGCCTTGCCTGGTGCAGACCTCACCGGCTCGGATTTCACGCAGGCCAAGTTCCGAGAGGCCGATCTCTCCGGCGCAAACCTTTCGGCTGCGCAGTTTCCGCATGCCGACCTCAAAGGGGCCAAGCTCGACGGCGCCACCGTGGAAGACACCGACTTTCGACGCGCGGACCTCACCGAGGCATCGCTGGAAGGGGCAGACCTTGAGGAGTCCATCCTCACCGAAGCGGAAGTTCCTGCACAGCTTCAGCCCCTTGCCTGGATTCACGCCCCCGACCTCGGGCCTCCCCTCCTCCAGGACGCCCGCTGGGCAAGCAACGGCACCCACCTGGCTGCTGTCTGGACCGACACCGATGCCGACAGTCGCGCCTGGATGCGAGCCGGCGTGGCCCCCATCGACAGCCAAGGCATCGTGGAAGCTCCAATCCTCCCCGTCCCTGGCGACCTCGTGCTGGCGAGTGGCATCACCGCCACAGACGAAGGCTTCTCGGTCATGGTGCTCGTGGAGCGGGCAAGCGGACCGGCCACCTGGGTGTTCCGGCTCAACGTGGAAGGTCGCCTTGTACGCGCCCTCCGCTCCGACCTCCCCTACCGCCCGATGGTTCGCCCCTTGCTGCTTCCCGGTAAAGATGGCGCGATCGACATCTATGGAATCGGTGGCCAGGGCCCCGTAATCTCTGTCCTTCAGGTGGATGTAGAGGGAGAAATGAGCAACCGGCACTCAGCCGTTGCGCGCACCGCGCGTGGCTTCGCGAGTGACCACCATCCGGTCCTGCTCACCAAGGGGGGCACACTCGAGCTGATTGTGCCCGGCAAGGGTGGGCGCGCCGTGAGCTGCCCCGGCGAATTCCCCGGACAGGGATGTGGGGCAGTGCCGATCGATCCCAACGATCCCACGCGGGGACTCGTGCTGACTTGGATCCCGAGCTCGGGTCGAGGGGTATCGGTCGCCACATGCGTCCCAGGCACGCCACCGATGCCGCAGACCTTCCTGCGCAAGCTATCGATCGGTCGCATCGACGCGTCGATCTGTGGTGCCGGAGCCTGGGCCGTCTTCACCTGCCCCGACGTCGACAATCCACGAAAGATGGCCGCATGGAGCCTGTCGCTTCCAGACGGAAAGCCGACCCAGCTCAGCTCTCCAGCAGGGCGTGTCGCTCGATCCGTTCAAATGGTCCCCAACACGTTCACTCCGATCGCCGTGGTGACCTGGGATGATGGCAGTGCAACGGTCTTCCGACTCACGGCCAAGGGTGGGAATGTCGCCTGGACCGTCTGAAGGAGCGCCTTCGCGGACCGCGGTCTGCTTTCATGGCTTTCTACGAACCGGGCGCTCGATGCGTCCAGTTCGGCGGCATCTGCTCCTCGCGGGCTGGCGCTCGGTTCACCTCCCGACCGCCCGTTACGAGCTCACATCGATAGAGCAGTTGGGGATCTGGGCTGCTCGGCACCTCGAGGAGGCATCTGCAAAAGCCGGTGGGGTCCCGGTCGACGTCGTCACCCACAGCATGGGAGGACTGGTGCTCCGCGCGAGCCTCCCCCACAGTCCACCCGTTGGTCGTGTGGTGATGCTGTCTCCGCCCAACGCAGGCGCGCTTCGCGCACACCAAATGCGAAGCTTGATTCCCGTGCACCTTTTGGGTTGGGACCCGCTTGCGCCGCTCCTCCCCGGTGCGCCCCAGCGACTTCCGACTGCCGAGGGTCCACTGGAGGTGGGCGTGATCACGGGGGCTCGAGGCGATGCGGAACACCGTGGCTACTTTCCCTGGCTCGGCGCAGACAATGACGGAAAAGTCCGGGTAGACGAAGCACCGCTCGCAGGCGCAAGCGCCTTTCGAGTTGTGAAGGCACACCACACGTTCATCATGGCGCAACGCAGTGTGCTGGAGCTCGTGAAAAGCTTCTTGACCACCGGAGACTTTGGGGGGGATCCCCACCCAGCGCTCCAGCCCTGAGCCTGAGAGCAAGTTCGAGAGCGAAGCCGGCCGACTCAGTCGCTCGGTTCAGCGGGCGCGCCATTCGTCGGGGGAGCGCTTGCGTCGGGAACGGCGAGGAGGACGGGGGGCTTGGTGAGCATACGTTCCCGCAACGCGACCAAGCTGTCTCGGGAGACCACTGGCTCGTCGAGAGTAAAGACATCTTGAGCTACGCGGGTGCCATCTCCTTCCACACCCAAAGTGCGCGACCATCGGAGCTCCATTCCGGCCACCTCTGCTTCCATGGCAGGTGGCAGGAGAACATCGGAGACGCCTTTGGGCACGCGAACCTCGTGGATCCGTTCCCCTCGCCATCGCACCCGTGTGTACTCGCCAGTCGGCACGTCGAGCCGATCTTGCGGGGGAGGAGGATCGAGCACCCCCTGCCGGGTGCCCTCCAGACGGATCGGAACGCCACGCTCCGTGAGGCCAGAGTGTTTGCTCAAAGTCCCCGCCAGCTGGCCCTCAAGGTAGGCAATACGGCGATTCGTAGGCGCCTCGAGCAGGGCCAGCCGAAGGTCCAGCGCGGCGGTACCGCTGTATTCCACAGCAAACTGCACATTTCCATCGGGCTGCACCACCACAGTCTCCACCCTCCGCCCTTCTGGCGGCTCCGGGATCCGCTCGATCCCCTCGGCCAGTGCGTCTGCCCCCCAGAGCGGCGGACGCAGCTCGCCGGGGGCGCACACGGCACACGCAGGGTCAATCCAGAGATCGGCTCCATCCGCCATCCGGACCCGCACCACCGCATGGGTAAACCCCGCGGGCATTCCAGGATCGGCGGGCGCGATGTGGGCAGGCCGCACCGGGATGGGCAGCGCGTCGAGGCGCAGTTGGCGTAAATATCGTGCGGTCATGAGCGCCAGCTCCCACTCACTGCCAAAAGTAGCCTTGCGCACATCCAGCAAGCGACGGGCCTGCAAGCTTCGCTGCCCCGGACGCCCTCCCACACGTACCTGGCTTCGCAGTAAGTCCTGAATCTCGGGAATCATTTCTTCCTCGCCCGAGCGGAGACGGATTCGAGCAGGGAGCCCTGGTTCTGGAACGCTCGCCGACAATGCCGTGCGTGCAACCACTTCGAGCAGGGCGTTTCGATCGGACAAGATCGGCTGCCCGTGGATGGCGGTCACCCACCAGCCAGCGACCGGGGTGATGTCATCGTCTCCAGTGGCTGCTGTGCCTGGAACCACAAACCCGAGACTTCCATCCCCCGCGATGGCGGCTCGACGATCGGGATCGAGGACTTGCGCGCGGAACGACACGCCGCTGCCGTTGAGCCGAACGTCGATCGGCCCGACGGCCTCCATCGCACCGGTCCAAGGTATCGAGCCGGAGCTGGCCCCACCGGCATTGGGATGGCCGTCCACAAAGGTTCGCCGCGCGGGCCCCACCTCTCCTGCCAGTCGCAGCCTCGGCAGTGTCCACTCGGCGATCAGGTAGGCATCGGCGTCGGCCTCACGGACAACGCAGCCCCGGGTGGTCGGCAGCACGAGAGCCTCCGGCGCCCCTTCCACCTGGCAGACGGCCTGGGAGGCATCCAACGGGTAGGCCATCGCTTGCCCCCCCGTTGGACCGATGGGGACTCGCCACGCAATCTT
Source organism: uncultured Pseudomonadota bacterium (assembly GCA_913044235.1). Taxonomy (GTDB): domain Bacteria; phylum Myxococcota_A; class UBA796; order UBA796; family UBA2385; genus CAJWOS01. The sequence goes on along the minus strand of CAJWOS010000076.1, from coordinate 6,588 downwards.
GGTACTGCCGAGCGGGGCCTCCCCCGGTGGCGGCGCGGCCTCCGGCTGGAGCGTCACAGTCAGGTGGGCCTTTCCGAGTGTGCTGGTCGGCGCACGAGGGACCGGTGGTGGTCCGAACCGAACATGAAGGTCGCCCCCGGCGGCGTCGAGCACGTCCCGCTCGACGAACCACCCGTTGTCTCCCCGAGGCACATTGGCCTCCGAGGGTTCACTGTCGCCCTTCCAGCGTAGAGATGCCCAACCGGCGGCTCCATATGCGTCCGGTGTCCAGGTATGCTCACGAGCAAAGCTGGACTCCACCTCGAGCACCACAATGTCGCCCGTGCGAAGGCCGGGCAGTGCAAAGTGAGCCGTCAGACCGTCTCCTTGCGCGGTCCAAAAGAGATGTTCGGAGCCAAACCGGGCGTTTTTCGTGTCGCCACGTAGCACCTTTGCTCGAGCTCCCACCACGGTACCGGAGCCCGAATGGGACAGCCGTGGTGTCGAGCAGTCTGGTGCGCCGCTGTCGACGTACAATCGCACCACGTCGACTCTGCGGCCGGCCTGTTCCCTCACCTTGGTGTCGAGAGAGTCCACCACGCAAGCCGCATGCGCGACCCCAACGCCGCAGGAGGCGGTGAAGAGGAGAAGGACCAGGCTGGAGAGCACGCTTGTTCGGGTAGGCACGCTGTCCTCCGGGGAAACTGCGTGGAAGAACCATGGGTGACGGCCATGGAAAGAAACCGAGGGAAAGACACCCGAGAAACACACACCACAAGAGCGCATGCACAAAAGGCACATACACAAAAAAGACACATACACAAAAAAGAAGGGGCAGGTGCTCAACGACACCCACCCCAACCCCTGACCGTGGTGGCTCAGAGTACGAGACCACCGTCGATGTCGAGGCAGCGACCGGTAAAGTAGCCGTTTTCGGCAATGAACTTCACACCGAGGAAGATCTCCTGGGGCTCTCCGAGCCGCCGCAGCGGGACCGGCTTGGTGACCTTCTCCAGGATCTCGGGCTTCATGGCTTCGAGAATGGGGGTGCGGACAAACCCGGGAGCGATGCAGCCCGTGCGCACGCCATAGCGAGCCAGCTCGCCTGCCCAAAGCTTGGTCATGGCCACGATGCCGGCCTTTGCGGCAGAGTAGTTGGTCTGGCCCATGTTCCCATGACGGGAAATGGAGCTGATGCTCACGATCACGGCTTCCTGACCGGCATTGTTTGCCACATGGTACTCGGCAAACGCGCGGGCACCGTTGAAGACGCCAGTGAGGTTGACGTCCATGACTGCCTGCCACGCTTTGTCGCTCATGACCTTGAGTGCGCCGGTCTTCCGGTCCTTCTTCACCAGCAAGCCGTCACGGAGGATACCTGCGTTGTTCACAATCCCGTTGAGGCCACCAAGTGCAGCTGCGGCATCGGCCACAAGCTTGTTGACACTCTCGGAGTCCGCCACGTTGCAGGAAAACCCAACCACCTTGCCGGGCAGGTCTGCACCCTCGGCGATGACCGCCTGAATGCCCTCCTCGTTGAGGTCACAGAAGGCGACATCTGCGCCTTCCCGCGCGAGTTGAAGGGTAAAGTGCTTGCCCATTCCGCTCGCACCACCGGTGACGAGCCACTTGCTGCCCTGAATCTGCATTGTATTCTCCGAATGAAGGCCCACGCCCGAGAGGGCGTCGTCTGCGGGTGCCTGCGCATGAATCGCAGGCATCACCAAAGGGGAGCGGTCCTAACCCATCTCCTAAGGGGCGATCTGCGTCCCACAACCTTCTCGCAAGTTGGCGCATCGAGCCGGCGCCCACCACGAGCCCACCCCCGCAGCTCAGTGGCCTCGCCGCAGCACCTTGATCCCGTCCCGCAGGCCCGTGAGGGTGAGCGGGAACATCGGGAACACGCCACCAATCGCCTCAACCGTGGGATGACGCCACCAACGCTTCGGATCGGGATTGAGCCAGATGCTTGCGCGGCTGTGCGCGCGGATGCGTCGAAGCCAGTCGAGGCCAGACTGCGAAGCCGGACGCCCACCCCAGGTGTTGTAGCCCCAAGGCTCGAACAGTTCGTACGGTGCCATCGAAGCGTCTCCCACGAAGACGATCCGGGTGCTCTCAGGCCACTCCCGCAGCAGCACCTCGATGGACTGCCGCTCTCGGGTCTCGAACGACTTGTACAGTGTTCCGTACGGAGCGTTGTGGAAGTACCAAGCCTCGAAGCTTTTGAAGCCTTTTACCTCCGATGCTGCCGTGAACAGTTGGGTGACCAGGCGCGTATGCGGCGACATTGACCCCCCCGTGTCCATGACCAGCCGTAGGTGCACACGGTTGACGCGCTTGCGCTGGAAGTGAAGGTCGATGTCGCCTGCATTGTCGGCCGTCTTCCGGATGGTGCGGTCGATGTCGAGCTCGAGCGCTCCTTCACGGGTCAGGCTGCGAAGCGCCCGCAGAGCCACATAGAAGTCGCGGTGATCCAGCCGGCGATCCTCACGATAGTCGGCCCATTGTCGCTCACCTGCGACCTGGATGGCTCGGCGCCCTCCCCCTCCACCGCCGGCACGGATTCCCTTGTCGGCGCGTCCGCTGTGGCCAAACGGTGAGGTTCCGCCTGTGCCTACCCAGCGATTGCCTCCGTCGTGCCGCTCCTTCTGTTCTTTGAGCCGCTCGTAAAACTGCTGCCGGAGTTCCTCTTCGGAGAGGTCGATGTGAGCCATGTCACCGGGACTGGCGACGGCGTCATCAAGCCATTCCGAGAGGGCCTTCGACAGCTTTTCATCTACTTCAACCCCCTCAAAGGTTGCCGTGAAAGCAAGATCCCAGTCGTCGAACTGCGACTCTTGGTGCACCAGCACCGCCCGCCCGAACCGGTAAAGGCTCTCAAGGTCGGTGACTAGCCCTTGGCCGAGGCCGTCGAGAAAGGCCAGCCACTCACCGAGCCCCACCTTCACATCGCGTCGGCGCAGGTTGAACAGGAGCAAGTCGAACATTGGTCAGGCCTCGCCGAAGCGACGGGCCAGGAGCTCGAGATCCTTTTCCTGTTTCACCAGCACGGACATGAAGGGTACCTTTCGTGCGATCTGCTCGGGCCGGACCCCCGCCCTGGCCAGCACGAGCAGCCAGTCCAAGAGCTCACTGGTCGACGGCTTCTTCCGCAAACCACCCACCGCGCGCATCTCGTAGAACTTCACAATGGCAGCATTCACAAGTCGCTCTTCGAGGTCGGGCATGTGCGCCTGCACGATGCGGCGAACGCGCTCCTGCTCGGGGAACCGGATGTAGTGAAAGACGCAGCGCCGCAGGAAGGCGTCCGGGAGCTCTTTTTCCGCGTTGCTGGTAATGATGGTGACGGGTCGGCGCTCGGCACGAACCGTCTCTTCGAGCTCAGGGATCGCAAACGCCATCTCGTCGAGCTCGCGGAGCAGATCGTTGGGAAACTCCACGTCTGCCTTGTCGATTTCATCGATCAGGAGCACCACCGGTCGCTCGGCAGTGAAGGCGCGCCCGAGCACCCCAAGCTTGATGTACCGCCGGATGTCGCGAACATCGATTCCGTCCACGTCCCCGAAGCGGGAGTCGTTGAGGCGTTGCACCACGTCGTAGTGGTATCGACCTTCCTGGGCGGTGGTGGTCGACTTGACATGCCAAGTCATAAGCGGCATCTCGAGCGACTCCGCGATCGCATGCGCCAACATGGTTTTGCCGGTTCCAGGTTCGCCACGAACGAGCAGCGGACGCCCCAGCGCCATCGCTGCGTTGACGTCGGAAAGGAGCACATCATCTGCGATATAGCGAGATGCGCCCGAGAAGCGGTTGAAAGACGACATGCACACTCCGGTTGCCCCGGAAGTAACCCAGGCCTGTGCATCGGCCCGAAACCGTCGCGCGATGACTGCGTCAAGAGGTTGAGAATCCGAACCATGCGGCTTACGGCGCGCCCGCACTCGCGTGCCCTCAACCAACCCGGGACCCGTTTTGGAACATCGCCTCGCCGTTCTCATCGACTTTGAAAACATTGCCGCCGGAACGGAAAAGGAAGGGCTCGGCCGCTTCGACATCAAGGCGGTGGTCCGACGCCTCAAGGATAAAGGCCGCATCCTCGTGAACCGGAGCTACGGAGACTGGGGGCGCTACGCCAAGTTCAAGCAGCGCCTGCTTGAGCAGGGCGTGCAGATGGTGGAGCTCACCTCCTACCGAGGCCAAGACAAAAACCGGGCCGACATCGCGCTGGTGGTGGATGCGATGGAGATCGCGTTCACCCGGGACTACATCGACACCTTCGTGCTGATGTCGGGCGACAGTGACTTCACGCCGCTCGTGATGCGGCTCAAGGAGCTGGACCGCCGGGTGATTGGCATTGGGACCCGCGGAAGCTCCAGTCGCTTGCTTGTGGACTCGTGCGACGAGTTCATCTTCTACGAGTCTTTGATCAAACAGGCGAAGAAGGATGCCTCGCGACGTTCCTCCGCGCCGCGTCAGAGTGACAGCGGCGACGAAGCCTCTGTGGAAGACTCCGAAAAGAAGAACACCCTCACTCGCGCGGAGGCGTTCGAGCTTCTCGTCGAGACCCTCCTGGGAATCCAAAAAGACGACCCTGGACCGATGCTCGGCGGGCTCGTGAAGCAGTCCATGATGCGCAAAGAGCCATCGTTCGACGAGACGGAGTATGGCTATTCGGGCTTCGCTCGGTTCCTTGAAGCAGCCCAGGCGCGAGAGTTCGTCCAGCTTCATCGTGACCAGAAAGCGGGCGGCTATCGGGTGGAGCTACCCGGTACCGATGAAGACGCCTCGCTCGACGATGGGCAAGGCCATCCCGGTGCTGCCCAAGACTCCGGCGAGCCCGAAACTGTCGAGGTGCCCATCTACAGTGGTCGCTCGAAGGACCTCTACGAGCTGCTCCTCGCCGCGGGAATCGAGCCAGTGAGTCACATGGCCCGGCACACAGTCGTGCATGAGTTTTGCGACCACGTCCAGGAGCGGCAGCGTCGGCGCAAGCGCAACACTCTGCAGTACGTCTACGGAGACATCGCGCGGCGCTGCCGAAAGACCGACCCCTTCGTGTCGCCCGAGCATGTGCGCGCCATCATCGACTCCATCAAGAAAGCCGGCCTGATGAAGCACTCCAGCGGCGGCCCTGTGCGCAGCCAAAATGCTCACTTCGTGGTGAAAAACGACCCTGAGGAGATCATTGTCGCGTTGCGCCGACTGTATGTCTCGGTCCTGCTCGACCGGCAGGTGCCACTGACCGATGCTGAGGCGCTGTCAGAGCTCCTCTGGAATGACGTCGATCACGCTGGGGAAGCCAGCGAGCTGGTGGCCTGGATGGTGCACGATCGCTCCCTCCGCGAGCAAAGCGAGCACGAGGTGCCTTCCGCTGTCGACGAAGGCATGGTGCACGAAGAATAGGCCTCGGCCGTTCAGCCCACGATCTGCCGGATGCTTCGAATCGCGTCCGGCCGGCCCGTGACCCGTGTGGCTTCATCACACAGAAGCTGGAGCTGCGACTCGGAAAGCGGCGTATCGATGGCAGCGATGTCAATCGCCACGCCGTACTCCATGAAGTCGCGGTGCACACTCGACAGGTTGGATGCACCTGCCGCATAGATCGCGTCGCCGATGGAGCGCTTGGTGCCTCGGGCCGTGGAGTGCACCACAACGAGCACGGCACCGACCGCCGAGCGGTTGTCGTCGCCCAGGCCCAAGGTGGCCCGCGGGGCGAACACACAGTCTCTCACCGCCCCTCGATGGGAGAAACGGCGAAGCGTTCGGCTGACCCGTTCCGCGATGCGTGGCTGCGCTTCCTGGGTCGATGCACCCAGGTGCGGGGTGACCGCCACGCGGCGGAGATCGCCGTAGGGGTTGACCCATGCATCCCCCTTCCCTCGCGGCTCTTGTGGGTAGACGTCGACGGCGGCCCGGCGAATCGCTCCCGCTTCCACCGCACTGCGCAAGTCCTCGACCGTGTGGAGGAATCCGCGCGAGAGGTTCAAGAAGATCCGGGGCGAGTTTTCTGGACGCCGCTTGCCGAGCCGATGCAGAACACCACCGGACAGCAGTGCCTTGTTGGAGTTTCGTGCAGCATCTCGAGCGGAGACGTGCACCGTGACGCAGTCCGAGGTCTCGAACAGCTCCTCGATGGACTCGGTCGGGGTCCAGCCGAACTCTCTGCCCACTTCCTGGGCGACTTCGCGGGTATCGTAGAACCGGATCTCCATTCCCAGCTGTTCGCAGATGCGTGCCGATGCGCGACCAATGTTTCCGAGGCCAAGCACTCCGAGGACCTTTCCACGAACCTCATAGCGCTCGAGGTTGGTCTTGTTCCAGGCACCGGTGCGGCAGACGGCGTCGGTCTCGTACAGGCGACGGCTGAGGCCAATCAGGTGGGCGATCACAAGCTCGACAACACTACGACCGTTGCTGACCGGGTCGTTGAAGACCACCACGCCGTGGTCGGCACACGCCTGCTTGTCCACCGAGTCGTCGCCGATGCAGCAAAGCTGCACCACGAGCAGGTCGGGACAAGCCTCCACCACACGGCGCGTGACCGGAACCCGTGAGCGCTTGAACAGGACCTGCGCGCGGGTTTGTTGCAAGAGGTCGATCAGCTCGGCT
>CAJWOS010000075.1 GCA_913044235.1 uncultured Pseudomonadota bacterium | reverse complement strand
ACTGCCTCCCTCGCTGGTGGCGGCCTGTGAGCGGGCCATGGCGCGGGACCCGGAAGATCGCTTTGCCAGTGCCGCCGAGCTGGCCGCCGAGCTGCAGGCGTGGCTCGACGGTGCGAAGCGGCAGGAAGAGGCGCGGGTGGTGGTGGCGCGCGCTGAGGGCAAGGGGCCCAAGGCGGCAGCGCTGCGGGCGCAGGCGGAGACGTTGCGCACCGAGGCAGCAGCGCTGCTCAAGACGGTGGCCGGCTGGCAGCCCGAAGAAGACAAGCTGCCGGGCTGGGAGAAGGAAGACGCAGCCGCCGCGCTGGAAAAGCAGGCGGAGCTGGCCGAGCTCGAAGAAGAGCAGCTGCTGCAGGGCTCGCTCACACATGCGCCCGACCTGCCCGAGGCCCACGCTGCCCTCGCGGCTCGCTACCGGGCGGAACACAAAGCGGCCGAGGCCGCGCGACACGACCCCACCCGCGCCGAGACCCTGTTTCGTCAGCATCTGGCGGCGCTGCCCGAGGACCACCGAGACCGTGTGGGCCACTTCGCCTACCTGAAGGGCGATGGCGCACTCACCCTGGTGACCGACCCGCCTGGCGCCGAGGTGCGGCTGCATCGCTACGAGCTGCACAACCGTCGCCTGGTGACTCGCTTTGAGCGCAGCCTGGGCACGACGCCGCTCCGGTCGGTCCCTCTGCCGATGGGCAGCTACCTGTGCATCCTCAAGCACCCCGAGCGTGCCGAGGTGCGCTACCCGGTGGCCATCGGCCGGGGCGAGCACTGGCACGGCGTGCCCCCCGAGGGCGGCGGCCCCATGCCCATCCCCCTGCCGCGGCCTGAAGCGCTGGGCCCGGATGACTGCTATGTGCCCCCTGGCTGGTTTGCCTGCGGCGGCGACCCCCACCAGGAGCGCAGCCTGTCGGCCCGACGCATCTGGGTCGATGGTCACATCTTCCGCCGCTTCCCGGTCATGAACGCTGGGTACCTAGCCTTCCTCGATGCCTTGGTGGCCGAGGGCCGCACCGAGGAGGCGCTGCGCCACGCGCCGCGGGAGCGGGCCGGCACCACCGAGGAGCGGGGCGCGCTCATCTACGGCTTCGACGGCGCGCACTTCTCGCTGCGGCCCGACGCCGACGGCGACGTGTGGAAACCGGACTGGCCGGTGATGATGGTGGACTGGTACGGCGCGCGGGCCTTTGCGGCCTGGGAGACCCTCCGTACGGGGCAGCCCTGGCGACTTCCAGGCGAGCTCGCTTGGGAGAAGGCGGCGCGCGGGGTGGACGGCCGCTTCTACCCCTGGGGCGATGGCTTCGACCCGTCTTGGGCGAGCATGCGGCGCAGCCACCCGGGCCGCGTGCTGCCCACGGCGGTGAGCGCCTTTCCGGTCGATGAGAGCCCCTACGGCATCCGTGGGCTCTCCGGCAGCATGCTCGACTGGTGCAGCGATGTTTTTGTCGAGACCGGCCCGCCGGCCGCGTCGGCCCGCCACGCCTCGGCCGTGGTGCCTGGGGAACCGCCCGTAGGTGCGCATGCAGCGGTAGCCCAGGGTGACATGGCAACCGGCGCAGGCCGCGTCTCCTTTCGTGTGGCCCGTGGCGGCAGCTGGAACAACATCGCATCGTCTTTGCGGGCGTCCGCCCGCAACTGGAACGATCCCACTGTGCGCCTTATCTTCCTCGGATTTCGTCTCGCGAGGCCATACCCTTGGCCGTCGGACCGCTAGTCCGATCAGTCCTCGGCCCGGTACGCCCCAGCCGCCCGACCCGGACGCCGACCACGAGGGTGCGAACGGGAGGGCGCGGCGCCGTGAACCACGAGATCCCGTGTCAGGTCGGCTACGGTCGGTGCGCCACACAGCGCCATGGCACGGTCGAGCTCCTCCCGCAGGATGGTGAGCGGCCGAGTGGGATCTTCGATGGCGAGGCCCCAGAGCATCGGACGCCCCACCAGCACCGCGCGGGCGCCGAGTGCGAGTGCTTTGACAACATCGGTTCCCCGGCGCACGCCTCCATCCATGTACACCTCCCCCTCGCAGGCATCTGCAATCGCCGGGAGTGCATCCACCGCGGCAATCGCACCATCGAGCTGCCGTCCACCATGGTTGGAGACGATCACGCCCGCGCAGCCTGCCTTCATGGCTCGTGCGGCATCGTCGGGTCTCAAGACACCCTTGACGAGCACGGGCAGTGCGGTGTTGTTGCGCAGCCAGTGGAGGTCCTTCCACGACAGGGAAGGGTCGAGCATCTCTCGGACGAAGCGCTGAAGTGCGCTTCCGGCATCCGGACTTCGCATCAGTGCGCTGCGATCGAGGAGATTGGGCAGTGCAAGCTCGGGTGGCAGGTGAAAGCCGTGCCGGATGTCGGCGAGACGTTGGCCGAGCAGTGGTGCATCGACGGTGACCACCAGTGCTTCACAGCCCGCCGCCTCCGCACGACGCACCAGAGCCTTGCAGGCGCCCCGATCCTTGTACACATAGAGCTGAAACCAGGTGGGGACTGCTGCCGCCACCGACTCTATCGGGGTGTTCGAAAAGGTGGACAGCACCATTACTGTGCCAGCATGGGCGGCGGCTTCGGCGGTGGCCAACTCACCGCGTGCATGGGCCAGCCCTTGCATGGCTGTGGGAGCCACGAGCACCGGCAAATCGATGGAGCGGCCGAGCACCGTTGTGTTCTGCGCTCGCTGGCTCACATCCACCAGAACTCTCGGCATCAATCGGACCCGCTGAAAGGCCGCGATGTTGTCGGCCAGCGTGATCTGGTCGTCTGCTCCCGAGGCGTAGTAGCCCCAGGCCATGGCGGAGAGTCGCTCGCTTGCGGCGCGCTCGAGATCGGTCAGCGTGAGAAGCATCGTGCATCAGGGAAAGGAAACATCGAACGGACTCGGACTCTACAAGCCCCACTCCCGAGCGGTCAATTCCACGGGTGCGCTCTCACCGACTCTCACCAACGCGAGCATATCCACACAGGGTTCTGTCTCTGCTTTTTGGGGGGAGCACGGAGCCGATTCCCTCGTGGAGTCGGCTGTGCTTGGGAGCGCTTGGCGTGTGCTCAGACCGCATCACTTCCGTGAATCATGGCCGCATTTTGCAGATGATTTCCGCGAACCGTTCTTCGTGTGTACGTGTGGAACAGGTGTACGCGCCTCGCCTGTCCTTGGCGAAGCCAGTCTTTCCCACACCCCGAGGCCCCGTCATGCCCACTCCCTTCTTGTCTGCATACTGGCGACACCTGGTAATGCTCAACTACGCGGTCGATCCTGCCTTGTTTGAGCCCATCGTGCCGCGGGGGGTCACGCTCGATCTGCACGATGGCCAGTGCTACGCGAGCATCGTGGGCTTCCTCTTCCAAGAGACCCGCCTGAAAGGAATCCCGATTCCTGGGCACATGCAGTTCGAAGAGCTCAACCTGCGCTTCTACGTGCGCCGCGATGCGCCCGACCATGCTCGAGGGCTCGACCATCGCCGTGGTGTGGCCTTCGTGAAGGAAGTGGTTCCGTTGTCTACCATCGCGTTCGTTGCGCGAACCCTGTACAACGAAAACTACGTAGCCATGCCCATGCGCCACCATATCCTGAGCCCTGAAGGGTGCTCCCGTGACTCCAGCACGGACCTGACCCGCGGGGATCAAGTCGCCTTCAGCTTCCAAACCGCCGACGGTGCCTGGGGAGAAGTGGGCGCAACCGTGGGAGGTCCACCTCGGGCCCTCGAGCCGGGAAGCCATGAGCACTTCATCGCCGAACACTACTGGGGCTATGCGCGCCAGAAGGATGGTGGAACCGTCGAATACGAGGTGCGCCATCCCCCATGGCGAGTCTTCGACGCCCACTCGCCGGTGTTTTCGGGCAATGTCGCTGCGCTGTATGGCGAGACCATTGCCCAGGCACTCCTTGGACCACCGGCCAGCGTGTTTGTGGCGGAGGGCTCTCATGTTGAGGTGGGAGACGGCGTGGCTCTACCCTGAGGCCCAGCCCACTGGAACAAACCTGCGGCCACGAGCGGGCGGCGGGTCCTGCCCACCGCTGGCCGGTACCTCTCTGGTATGTTCCAGCGAAGTCGTGCCACACAGGAGCAGCACATCCGTGTGAATCAGGCGATGGTCTGCGCCTTGTTGTTCTGTTTTCCGGCGCGGTCCACCGCATCCGCCGAGGCATCGAAGCCGATTCCGAACGCAGTCCTGCTGGTTGGGTCGGGCGCTGATGTGGGTTCCGATGGGCGGTTTCAGATCGACTTGATCGCCGGTTGTTTCGGAGCGCTGGATGTGGCTCGGAACCACATCCGCCCGTCGAAGGGGCTCCTGGAGGATCCATCCTTCTCGGAGAGCAAATACCGCTCCTCTGTGTTTGCCTTTCCAGAGGAGAGTCCGGTGTGTGTGCTGGGAAATGCAGCGCGTCCCATGCAGCACTATGAGCCCCAGATCGCCTCTTTATGGGACTTTGCATACGAGCAGTTTGGCTGCGAATTACGAAACCCCAGATGCACCATCTTCACAGAAGAGCAGTGACTGCGGCTGTTCGTGTTGAGTGGGGGCGCGGTGGGATGGTCCGGTCGATGTGGTCTTTCCCGTCTGGTGGGCCGTGGCTCTGCCCACGCAAAGTGCATGCACCGCCAAGCGTGGCTCTGCGCTTGACCCCGGCTTAGGAGCCCGCCGTGCCACCGCAGCCCCCAGCCGGTCGCATCCCTTCACCCCGCTTCGTTGCAGGTCGTTCCATGTCTCTTCCTCATCGTCCCGTCCAGATCATCCCCTCCGTGTTGCCGGCCGACTGGGCTGCGATGGGCCAGTGTGTCAAGGAGCTCGAGGAGGCTGGGGTCGACCGCATTCAGTTCGATGTCATGGACGGCAACTTTGTGCCCAACCTGACTTTTGGGCCCAAGCTGATTGCCGCGTGCCGGAACTACTGCTCGGTACCGTTCGAGACCCAGCTGATGGTGAGCCAGTACAACTGCGAGACCATGCTCGATGAATTCGTAGCGGCGAGCAAGGGGCCCAATGGAGAGCCTGGCGTGGTCATTGCCCACGTGGAGGCCAACGTTCACCTGCACCGTGTGCTCGGTCGGATCCGGCAGCTTGGTGGGAGTCCGTCGGTGGCGCTCAATCCCCACACGCCGGTGGCCATGATCGAAAACGTACTGGATATGGTGGATCACGTCTTGGTGATGACGGTGAACCCCGGCTTCGGTGGGCAGGCCTACATCCCCACGATGGTCGACAAGATTCGCCAGCTGCGCCGGCTCGTGCTCGAGCGCGACCTCGACATCGACATCGAAGTCGACGGCGGCATCAAGGCCAACTGGACCCTCTCCGAGTGTGCAGCAGCTGGGGCCAACTGCTTCATCGCTGGCAGCGGAATGTTTTCCTTCCCCACCCTCAAGGAAGGCTGCGACGCCCTGCGAAAGGTGGCCCTCGACGCCCAGGCAGGTCGCCTGCTCGAGCGCCCCGTCTGAGGCCGGGCGCTGGCGGGTTCGGTCTAGCGGAACCCACTCCGTGGCCTCGTGGCTTTCCCCGCGTTCATGCGTGGTGAGCGTTCCCTACCGTGTGGGTCGATGGCTGAAGCCGCGGCTTGCACTGCCCTTCGTTGGAGGGGCTTCCATCGCCTGCTGCCGGGGCCGTCGCTTGCATCCACGCCGGTGAAAGGGCCGAGCATTCGTGCGCATGAGGGTGCTCACCGCACATACACCCACATGTAGTTGGTGGCCGAACCGGTAGAGCCGGTGTTGAAGCCCTGGGTGGAAGCGAATCCCATTCCGGTGGACTCCACGGTGCTCACGGCCGAGCCGCACGACGGACAGGGATTTGCCGGCCCGAGGGCGTGCGACGATGGATCATCGAAGGGACAGCCGTTGTTGTTGCCATGGCTCCAGGCGGGGCCGTAGGTGGCATGGTTCCAGGTGCCGGACAAGCTGTTGCAGTACGCAAGATCCGACTCGTGATCGCCGAGATTGAAGTACAGGTCGGTGTCGCACATGTTGCCGCCCAGCGTGAGCGTGCCGCCCGTGAGGGGGTGTCCGTTGCCGGCCATGGCAAAGTCGCAGTTGGGCGCCGCGAGGCTGTCGATGTGGCTGCCGAAGTCCATGGTGCCGTCACCCACGCCTTCGTACTCGGCGGTCACCCCCGAAGGAGCGTGCACGAAGAGGAGATCGTCGAACGGAAGCTCGTGAGCGGCCATCGACTTGTAGTCGGATGTGCGGTCGGACACACTGCCGAAGGTGTAGGTGTCGACCGACATCACGAGGCGGTCGTCCCAGGTCCAGGTGTCGTTGCCGTCATCGCTCACCACCCAGGCCAGGGTCCAGCCGCCGCCCTCGGTGTTGAGGTCACACCACACCTCGTAGGCACCCGATGAGCCGGGCTCGACCCAATAGGTGCCGTCTGCGCTGCTGAAGGAGCGCACATCGAGGCAGTCAGCCGCGGGACAGCTGGGCGCGCTGCCATCCATGGGGTCGCCCGAGCCGTCGCAGTCGTTGTCCATGCCGTCGCAGATCTCGGTAGCGCCGGGATTTACCGTGGACTCACCATCATCGCAGTCGGTGTTGTTGCCCACGGTACCCGTTGCCGCCAGGCAGCTCCAGGAGGCACTGGATGGGTCGCCATAGCCATCGCCGTCTCCGTCGTCGAACCAGGTGCTGGCGGTCGACCGATCCAGACCGGGGTCGTCGTCGTCGATGAAGCCGTCGCAGTCATCGTCGATGGTGTTGCACACCTCGGTGGCGAGGGGGTTGACCGAGGCAAGCGCATCATCGCAGTCGCTGGCGTTTGGAGCGTAGCCAGCCGGCAGGGCGCAGGCTTCGATGGTGACCGCGGCAACCCCGTAGCCATCGGAGTCAGAGTCGCCGTAGAAGGTGGTCAACACACCATTGTCGATCACGGAGTCGCAGTCTTGATCGATGCCATCGCAGATCTCGGTGGCATCGGGGTGGATGGTGCCGTCGATGGGGTCGCAGTCGCCGGGCCGGTCGGTGTAGCCGGGCGGTGTGGCGCAGGCTTCGGTGCTGGCGCTGAGGTCGCCCCAGCCATCGGCATCCGCATCGGCGTAGTAGGTGGAGAGGGTCCCTTCGTCTACATCGCCGTCGCAGTCGTTGTCCTGCTCATCACAGACTTCTTCACCACCGGGAAAGTTGGCGGCGTCATCGTCATCGCAGTCGGTGGCGTTGGTGACTTGGTTGGCTGCAGGGGTGCATGCGTAGGCCTCGGTGGTGAGGTCGCCAAAGCCGTCGCCGTCGGCGTCGGTGTAATAGACATCGCCGGTGTACTCGTCGATGTCGCCGTCGCAGTCGTTGTCCAGCTCGTCGCAGACTTCAAGGGCGTCGGGGTAGACGTCGGGGTTGGTATCGTCGCAGTCGGTGTTGCCGGGCACCATTCCTTCAGGAGCCTCGCAGGCATCCACCGAGCTGGACGGGTCGCCGAAGCCATCGGCATCGGCATCGAAGAAGAAGGAGATCAGCAGCCCTTCATCGATGTCGCCGTCGCAGTCATTGTCGATGTCGTCGCAGACCTCTTGTGCATGGGGTCCGATGCCGGCATCGTTGTCGTCACAGTCCTCGTCGCTCCACGCGCCGTCGCCGTCGCTATCGACCGGCGCTGTGGTGCCAACCAGGCCATCGATGGCTTCGACCTTGCCGGTTCCAGGCTCGCACCCGACGGCGAGCACACAGGTGAAGATGCACACGATGAGCTTCGACCACGTGGACATGGGGCCTCCGAAGGGGCAGTCTTCACCAGAACGCTGCCCATGGAGATGTCACGCCGATAGCAAAGGTATCGTGCCTATGAGCCGGCATCAAAGCGACCTGGGCAGTGGGTGTGTCGCGGCTCGATGCCTGCACGGATTGGCCGACTGCGCTGCAGTTCGGTAGTGGGGCCCCGCGGCAGATGCTTCCCATCCTTTCAGGCTCCCATTTGCTGCTCGCGTGGATGCCCGCGTGTTTTGCGCTCGAGCAACCCTCGATGAGGAGACGACATGTTGTGGGTACTGATGGTCACCCAGCTCGCACAGGCTGGTCGTATTGATGATGCGTGCTTGGAAACAGCTGCCGAAGGTCCGCCTGCCGACTACTCGGAAGCAGGGCAGCGGAGCTTCCTGCTCAACTATTTTGCGCTCGCCACCACCTTTTCGCCGCTCCACGCACCGGTTCCCGCCAAGCCTGGCACCGGCTCGGCTGGTGTGGAGATCGCCGGTATTCCGCCGTTGTCGTGTAAGCGTCGCCTGGTGTTGGACTACACGAAGACCGAAGACACCAACAAGACGCCTGTGGCGCCTCGCATTCGCACACACTTCGCCTTCCCGCGGGTGGGCAAGCGGGTCGTGCCCTATGCGGGGCTCGGCTACGTGCCGCCAGTGCCTCTACTGGGCACCCAAAATGTGATCGCATCGGGCGAGCTTGGTGTGGGTGTGGAGGCGAAGGGGGGCAAAGGCTGGCAGTGGGGCGGACGCTACCACTACACCCTGATGCGAACCATTGCCGAGATTGCCACACCGTTCGAAGACGACGCACCGTCTTTCGACGACTTCTACGTGGGGTCGACCATGGGCTTCGATGCGATGGCGGGCTTTCAGTTCGACCAGTGGACGCCCTACGCCTCGGTCGGACTCACCAGCGTGTACACCTTTTTTCACATTGGCGACAGCGGAGTCACTCCCAAAAACGAAGATGCGTTTCTGGGAGTGGTCTCGTCGGTGGGCACCCAGTGGCAGGTCTCGGAGCGCCTGACCTTTTCGGGTGAGCTGTATGCTGCGCCGATGGTGCTGCTCACGGGCCGTCTGTATCTCGGCTGGGTGTTCTGAAGCGCGGCAGGCACGGCGCGTGCCTTGGTCGCTTCAGTTCACCGAGCCATTGTAGACCTGGATGGGACTGCGCGAGCCCTTGATCCGATGCGCACCCAAGGGGCTCTGGGTGGCGCCGGCGCGCGCGGCGAGGTGGGGTCCGATCAAGATGTCTTCTCCCAGCTCCTTGCTCATTTGTTCCAGTCGGGCCGCAAGGTTGACCGCATCACCGATGATGGTGAAGTCGAGCCGGCCTGGTGCGCCGATGTTGCCGTAGATCACCTCGCCCAGGGTGAGTCCGAAGCCGGCTCGGAGCGGATGAGGGTCGTCTCGCTCGCTGCGGAGCTCGATCCATGCTTGCTGGGCTGCCCGCAGACAGGCCAGTGCAGCGGTTCGCTCGAACTGCGGACCGTTTTCAGCCACCGGAAAGACCGCGAGGATGGCATCTCCCATGAGCTTCAGCACTTCGCCGCCTTCGTTGTGCACACTTCGGCTCACCACGTCGAAGTACCGGTTGAGCACATTGATGGTGGCTTCGGAGCCCCGGTTGCTGCACATTTGAGAGAACCCGCGCATGTCGGAGTACAGCACCGCCGCATGAATGGACTCCCCGCGGCCGAGGCGAATCTCTCCCTGCAGTACCCTTGGGCCGGTCTTGTTGCCCACATACAGACGCAGGAGCACCTTCGAGAGCTCGAGGGTGGTCAGGGAGTCGACCAGCAGGCCGAAGGGCGCACAGAAGGCTTGCACTGCTTGGATCACGTTGCGGTCGAAGCCGCCCTCGGCATCGGTGGCGATGGAGAGCACATGCACGCGCTCGAGCGTACCGAGCATGGGAACGAGGAGATAGTCGGTGAATCCGCTCGCCTGGAGCTCATTGAGGACCGGGTACGGCTGCTCCACTCCGGCAGACAGGCGAAAGCGACGGGACTGGCGGTCGTCGACCGAGGCCTTGATGGGGCTGTGGAGGTAGGTGGGGGAATGCATCGAGTCGTGGGTGACTTCCACGGCCACCACATGCGGATGGTCGCGGGTGATCTGGTGGGCCACGCCGGCCAGCTCGGGATGGAGCAGGAACACGCCGAGGTTGAGTCGGACGACTGGCACTCCGGCTTCGAGCAGCACCGCAAACAGATCTGCACACATTTGGGTGAGGTCGGGGGCCGCACGCGCACGCCCGTGGAGCCAGGACAGCAGGTCCTGCTCGGTGGCGCTGATCGGGTGGGGCAGGGTCATGATTGGGGTGTCGACTCGAATGTAGTGTGATGGGGGCTTCGGGTTGCGTCGGCTTGCAGTTGTGCGCCTCGGTCTGGTGGTTCAAACCGAACGGCCGTGAGTGGGGCCAAACCGCAGCGGAGCCGGTCGCATTTCCACAATGGAATCGTATCCCATCCCTTGGCATCCTCATCGCACCGGTCACCGTCGCTGCAGCAGCACGCCCGATTCGATGTGGGTGGTGTTGGGAAACTGGTCGAACAGTGCAAACCGCATGACTTGGTGCGTGCTGTGAAGCTGCTCGAGGTTCTGCCGGAGGGTGTCTGGATTGCAGGAGATGTACACGATGCGGTCGAACTGGCGAACCATCTCGCAGGTGTCTTCGTCCATGCCTGCCCGGGGCGGGTCCACCAGCACGGTGCCGAAATCGTAGGTCTCCAGGTTGACGTTGGCGTGGCGAAGCCGTCGAAACGGGCGGGTGCCGCGGATGGCTTCCGTGACTTCGGCGGCCGAGAGTCGAACGATCTTCATGTTGTCGACGCCGTTGGCCGCGATGTTGTGGTGCGCAGCCCGCACGGATCCCTTCGACAGCTCAGTGGCCAGCACACGCCGGAAGTTTGGCGCCAGAGCGATGGAGAAGTGGCCATTGCCGCAGTACAGCTCCAGCAGGTCGCCTGTGCTGTCGCGCGTGCAGTCCACGGTCCACGCCAACATGTGCTGGGCCATGCGGGCATTGGGCTGGGTGAAGCTGTTTTCCACCTGCATGTAGGTCAGCGAGCGCTCTCCCACCTGTAGTTGCTCCACCACGTAGTCGCGTTCCATGGCGAGCTTGGTCTTTCGAGCACGGCCGAGCAGGTCGACAGGCAGTCCCTCGGCGCGCAGGGTGGTTCGCAAAGCGCTCGCGGCGGTCATCCAGGCCTCATCAAGCTTCCGATGGTACAGCAGCGTGATCAGCAACTCCCCGCTCAGGGTCGACAGAAAGTCCACCTGAAAGAGCCTGCGACGGAGCTCCTGGTCCACGCGAACTCGGTCCATCAATGCGGGCATCGCCGCGTTGATCAGGCGGCTTGCCGAGGGAAAGGCGTCCACCCGGTAGTGCTCCTTCGTGCCGCGGTCGAACATGATGTAGTAGAGGTCGTCGCCGTCGTGCCAGACCCGAAACTCCGCCCGCATGCGATGGTGGGTCGCTGGAGAGGGGAAGACTTCGAGCGGTGGCGGCTCAAGCGGTCGGAACTGTTCGCCGAGTCGAGCGACCTTGTTGGCCAGCTGCGCATCCTCAGGAGTTTGGCTGGATTCGTTCACGCGAAATCCTCGTGCGGTCGGAAGAGCCGCGGGCGGATGAGCGGGTCACTTGCACCCTCGCGAGCGACCTCAGACGGGCGGTGGTCATGGGTTGCGATGCCCTCGCCTGGGGCCCGATGGGTGACTTCCGCTTCGCCGGGCTCGCCCACGAACCAGCGGCGGCTCGGCGCAGCGTCAGTCTATTCCACCGGTGCCGGAGCGTCGGTGTCTTCGGTGTCTTCGGTGTCTTCGGTGTCTTCGGTGTCTTCGGTGTTGTCCATCGCGGCGTTCACTTCCGCCAGCTCCCAGCCGTCCAGCAGCCAGGCGTAGACGTAGGCCACATCTTCCAGTGCACCATACCGGCCGGACTGGCCGCCGTGCCCGGCTTCCATGTTGGTCTTCAGAAGCAGCTGACTGGCGCCAGACTTGGTGACGCGAAGCCGGGAGACCCACTTGGCGGGCTCCCAGTACTGCACCCGCGGGTCGTTGAGTCCAGCGGTCACGAGCAAGTCGGGGTAGTCCTGGGAGGTCACGTTGTCGTAGGGAGAGTAGGCGAGCATGGTGTCGAAGTAGGGCTTCTCGCGGGGGTCGCCCCACTCCTCCCACTCGCCGGCCGTGAGCGGAATGCTCTCGTCGAGCATGGTGGTGACGACATCCACAAAGGGCACCTGGGCCACGGCTCGAGCGGCCAGGTCGGGTCTCTGGTTGATCACTGCGCCCACAAGGAGCCCGCCTGCGCTGCCGCCTTGGATGGCCATCTGTTTGGGGGAGGTCCAGCCATCGGCCACGAGCTGATCTCCGCAGGCGGCGAAGTCGGTGAAGGTGTTCTGCTTGTCGTGAAACTTGCCGCTTCGGTACCAGGTCTCGCCCAGCTCGCCGCCCCCTCGGGGGTGGCACACCACATAGACGACGCCGCGGTCCACCAAGGACAGGCGCGTGCTGCTGAACCAAGGGTCGAGGGTGGCCCCATAGCTACCGTAGCCGTACAGCAGCACGGGGGCGGAGCCGCTGAGCGGGGTGTCGTTGCGACGGAGCACCGACATCGGCACCTTTGTGCCATCCGCAGACGTCGCCCAGCGGCGCTCGGTGGTGTAGGCGGTGCGGTCGTAGCCGCCGAGCACCGGGGTTTCCTTGAGGAGGGTGCGCTCGCCGGAGAGCAGGTCCACATCGTAGACCGACCGCGGCGTGACCATCGACTGGTAGCCGATGCGGAAGGTGGTCGTGTCGTAGTTGGGGTTGCTGGAGCCGTAGACGGTGTAGAGCGGCTCCGGCATCTCCATGCGGCTGTCGGTGCCGGTCTCCAGATCCATCACGCGGAGGTGCTCGAGGCCGCCTTCCCGCTCGGTGAGGATGATGAAGCGCGAGAAGGGCTCGATGTTGGTGAGGGTGACCGCCTCTCGGTGTGCCACAACCTCCGTCCACGCTGCGCGCTCGGTGTCTCCGCCCACCGGGACTTCCATCAGCTTGCGGTTGACCGCCCGCTGGTCGTGGGCGCCTTCGGCGTCGTCGGAGTTGTTGGTGAGCACCAGCCAGCGCTCTCCTTGGTGCTCGATGCTGTACTCGTGCCCCAGGTGGCGCTTCGCAAACACGGTAAACGCGCCATCGGGCTGGTCGGCGTCGAGCACGCGCATTTCGGTCGTGAGGCTGCTGAAGCTGCCGATGACCATGAAGCCATCGGACCGGGTTCGCCACACATAGGAGCGGAACTTGTCGTCGGTCTCGGTCCACACCACGGCGTCGTCGCCGTCCTGACCCAGGGTGTGCCGGGCAATCTGGTAGGGGCGCAGGGCCGCATCTTGTCGCGTGTAGAAAATGGTCGCGTTGTCGGTTGCCCAGGCGATGTTGGCGGTGATGCCTTCGATCACGTCGGGCAGGTGCTCCCCGGTGCGGAGGTCGATGAATCGGAGGTCGTAGACTTCGCGACCGGTGGTATCGAGGCTGTAGGCCAGCAGGTTGTGGTCGGGGGAGACCTCGAAGGCGCCGAGTCCGATGTATTCGTGGTCGAGCTGGTTGAGGTCGAGCAGGACCTCCTCTTCTGCATCCATCGACTCAAGCCTGCGCGCGGGGATGCTGTAGTCGAGGCCGTCCTCTGTGCGGCTGTAGTACCAGTAGGGGCCATCCTTGACCGGTACAGACAAGTCGGTTTCCTGAATCCGACCCACCATCTCGTTGAACAGGGCTTTGCGGAAGCCTTCGAGGTGCGCTGTCTGGGCAGCTGCGTAGGCGTTCTCAGACTCCAGGTAGCTGATCACATCCGGGTTCTCACGCTCTCGGAGCCAGTAGTAGGGATCCGAGCGCTCCACGCCATGTTCGGTGTGGGTGTGGGGCTGCTCAGTGGCGAGCGGAGGCTGCAGAGCACTGTCTGTGTTGATGTTTGGCGGCGCTGCCTTGGGGGCACAGGCGAGAAGGGCGGGCAGGAACAGGAACCAACGGGACATGCGCACCTCGGATGTGGACGCGCGTCTATCGTGGGCGGGCTCTGTTGCCTCTCTTGGGGTCGAATCCGTGTCGGCGATCGGCGTGAACGGCTTGTCAGAAGTGGTCTTGGGAAAGGAGACCGGGTCTTTTGGCTCCGCAGTCCGGAGGCGCGTGCGCCCGAAGGAGGCGGTGCGCCACCGCGAGTCCCATGGCGGCGGAGGCTTCAGGTCCACCCTGGAGCCAGCTCGTGCGCATGCCGCCGATGAAGCGAACCCCCGTCGGTCCGATTGCGTTCGAGAGAGTCGGATGTCGCGCTACGGCTGGTGGATTACGTGTCGAGCTGCGGTGCCCGGCCGCGTGCTTGTCCGTATGTTGGGCTCGGCGCACCTGTCACGAGCGGTCTTGGGAGGCGGTCGGCGGAATGGGTCTCGATGCTCGAACAGTGATTCAGGTCGCTCTGGCGCAAGGCATCACGCGAGACGATCTGCTGGCCGAGCTGCAGTCGGAAGGGCCCGTGTCCGGACCGGAGGTACCGGGTGACGCCCTCGACGGCGAAGGGGCGGAGCTGCCGGACCGGTATGAAGATCTGGGTCCGCTGGGCAGTGGTGGAATGGGAGAGGTCCGTCGCGTTCGGGATCACAAGCTCGGACGAACCCTCGCGATGAAGTGCTTGTTTCCCCACACCAACCTTCGTCCTGAGCTTCGGGAACGCTTCCTCACAGAAGCGCGGCTCACTGCACAGCTCCAGCATCCAGGCATTGTGCCGGTCCACGACATGGGCACGCTGCGCGACGGCCGCATCTGGTTCACCATGCAGGAAGTGGTGGGGCGCACCCTCGGCGATGTGATTCGAGAGGTGCATGCGCTC
Organism: uncultured Pseudomonadota bacterium; assembly: GCA_913044235.1. GTDB lineage: Bacteria > Myxococcota_A > UBA796 > UBA796 > UBA2385 > CAJWOS01. The sequence goes on along the minus strand of CAJWOS010000075.1, from coordinate 3,114 downwards.
AGTCGCATTCGCTGGGAGGTGACCCCCTCCGGATGGTCTCTGCGGCGTCTCGTCGATGCGCTTCGTCGGGTGTGCGAAGCGGTGTCCTACGCCCACATGCGTGGGATCATTCATCGGGACCTCAAGCCCACGAATGTGATGGTCGGCGCGCATGGAGAGATCCTGGTGATGGACTGGGGCATCGCCCGGGTGTTGGGAGCGCCGCAGGCAGGGTCGTCGTGGTCGACCCGGCAGCAAGACTCTGTGGAGCTGGATGAAGCAGCAGGAGGGGTCACGGGCACACCGGCGTTCATGTCGCCTGAGCAGGCGCTGGGCAGGAATGCGGAGGTCGATGAACGCAGCGATGTCTACTCGCTGGGTGCGCTTCTATACACGGTCCTCGCCGGCCATCCGCCCTATGAGGGCGAGACGTCAGAGCAGGTGATGGCACTGGTCCGCACGGGACCGCCCAGATCTCTCGAAGCGCGTGTGGCCTCAGAGTCCACCTTCCACTTCAGCATGGTGGAGCCGGCTGAGCCCGTCGCGGAAGCAGAGTCGCGTGCCCGGTTGCTGCCGAGTCCGCTGGTGGCCATCTGTCATCGCGCGATGTCCCGGGAGCGAAGCCAGCGCTACCCATCCGCGGAGCGGCTGGCCCGTGAGCTGGGGGCATGGCTCGATGGGGAAAAACGGAGAGAGGAGGCGCTGGAGGCTGTGGCTTCGGCCCAATCGACCACGCCCGAGGTTCGAGCCTTGCGCTTGCTTTCCGCTTCCCTCCGCACCGAAGCCGAGGAGATCCTCTCGGCGATTGAATCGTGGAGGCCCGAGACGGACAAGGCTGCTGCCTGGGCGAAGGAGGACAAGGCAGGCGAGCTGGAGGGCCTGGCGGTGATGAAGGACATCGAGTCCGAAGGGCTGCTGCGGGCGGCACTGACTCGGGCCGCCGACCTGCCCGAGGCGCACATCGCACTCGCCATGCGGTTCAAGGCGCTGCACATGTCGCTGGAAGACGCCCGCAAGGACACCCGGCGGGTCGAGACCCTCCTGCGGCAGCACGTGAATGCCCTCCCCGAAGCGCACCCGGAGCGAGCAGGACTTGAGGCCTACCTCACGGGAACCGGTGCGCTCACCCTCGTGACCGACCCGCCAGGTGCGGAGGTGATTCTGTACCGGTACCGCCGCCACAATCGACGGTTGGTGCCGGAGCGTGAGCGATCGCTTGGCCTTACGCCGCTCAAGGCCGTGCCGCTGCCGATGGGCTCCTACCTGTGCACCATCCACCATGAAGGCCGGGTCCCACTTCGGTACCCGGTCCACATCGGCCGCTGTGAGCACTGGGATGGGGTGCCCCACGGAGACCACGAGCCGACACCGGTGCGACTTCCTCGGATAAGCACCGTGGCGCCAACCGACTGTGTGGTGCCCGCAGGGTGGTTCTGGGTGGGCGGAGACGACGATGCCAGAGACAGCCTCCCCAGGCGTCGGGTCTGGATCGATGCCTGGGTCTTCGAGCCGTTTCAGGTGACCAACCGCCGCTACTTTGCCTTTCTCAATGATTTGATCGCACAAGGCCGCAGAGAAGAGGCGCTGCAGCATGCGCCGAGGAGCTTGGGTGCCAAGGATGCGTCGATGTTGCTGGCCGCGCTGGAGGGAGATCACTTCACGCTGCCGCTCCTGTCGAAGGCAGGCTCGGCGCGATGGGACCCCGACTGGCCGGTCATGATGGTGGACCATGCCGGAGCATCCGCCTTCGCACGATGGCAGGCCGAGCGCTCGGGACGTCCCTGGCAGCTGCCCCCCGAGCTGGTCTGGGAAAAGGCCGCGCGGGGGGTCGACGGTCGCTCGTTTCCGTGGGGCGACGCCTTCGACCCATCCTGGGCCAGCATGAAAGACAGCCACGCGGGAACCCCCATGCCCGGTGTCGTTTCTGCGTTTCCGATCGACGAGAGCGTCTATGGAGTGCGAGGGATGGGCGGCAACATCAAGGACTGGTGTGCGGAGGAATGGCAGGTCGACGGACCGGCGCTCGATGCAGGCGGAGTCTGGGTGGAGACCGCCTCGGCAGAGCCAGGGCCCGAGGTGTTGCGGGTGCGCCGGGGGGGTGGCTGGGACTCGGCAGTCGATACGGTGCGCTGCGCCATGCGAGACGCCCGCAAGAGCGAAGTCCGCGCATTCGATCTGGGCTTTCGGCTCGCCCACCCTCTTTCCTGAGCAGTGCCGTTCCCCGTGCGGGGACCTGGAATTGGGCGACGTGCGGGATGGTCTGCGGTCGGTCACACCGTGGCGGGTTCCGGAGCCGTTTCCACCTCGAACAGCCGCTGTACGGCCGGCTTCGACAGCATGATCAAGGTGAACACCCCGAGTGCCGTGCCAAAGGGAAACATCAAGCACTCCACTCCGGCGAAGACCTTGCAGAGAAAGAGATTGCGACGATGCTTGATGCTGCGCGCCGACAGGAATGTTGCGAATGTCATCGCGAGGCAAAAGACAACCGCGATCGAGCCAAGGATGATGAACAGCCACCCAAATTCGGACGGAAAGAAGATCAGGGGGTGCGGCGCGGGTCCCTCGGGCGTTGGCTGCAGGCTGTCGGCGTTGAGTACCAAGAGCACCCCCAACGCAATGTTGATGAACTGCGTCATAGCGAAGAAGCTCTGAACACCGGCCAGCACATAGTGCAAGGTCACCATCAGATCGAGGTGATGGCTATCGTTCTGTGTCATCGAAGCGCTCCCGGCGCGTGGGGTTCGGGAAGTCGAACCGCTCACCCTCTTTCTGTACCCACTCCGTTGGTTGCGAAGGGTTGCATGATTGCTGCAGAGGGGCGGGATGTGCAGCACCCTCGCGCGAAGGGTGCCCCTGCTCTGCCGAACCCGGAGCGGTCCTGTCGAGTGGGCACGAGGTTGCAGCGCCCGTCCTCGACCACTCCGGAACCCCTTGACATCTCCACCACAGACGGCGTGGTGCAGCGGTCTCCGCCGATGTCGCCCGGTGGTCTGGGTGCGCAGTCCATCGGCAGATGTGGGCTCGGAGGGCGGGCGCACCGGGATACGCCCCAGGTCAGAGCGGCGGTCCCGTTGCCGCTCCGAGAGAGGCTCCGCATGGATGTTCCCCAGATGTCGGTGGTGGAGCTTGCCG
>CAJWOS010000074.1 GCA_913044235.1 uncultured Pseudomonadota bacterium | reverse complement strand
CCCCGTGTCGCTCCGGGCGGCCGCCCGCTATCTCGAAGGCGGCACGATCTGAGGCGTTCTACCCGCAGATCCCATCAAGACGCGGTCTGTATGCCATCCAGGGCCGCTCGAAGGCGCGCCACGGTGCCGTCGATGTCGGCGAGCTTGTCGAGTCCGAACAGCCCGAGGCGCACAGTGGCGAAGTCGCTCCGCTCTCCGCATCGGAGTGGAACGCCGCCCGCCACCTGGATTCCCTGCGCGGCAAACGCACGGCCGGAGCGTATGGCTTCGTTCGGTGCGTACACCACCACCACACCGGGCGCCTCGAAACCAGGTGCGGCTACGCTCGAAAAACCGTACTCGGCCAGCAGAGTGCGCACGCGACGGCCGAGCTCAAGCTGGGCAGCACAGGCAGCCTCGAGACCAAATGCTTCGGTCGCGAGCACGGCTTCATGGAATCCGGCGATCGCATCGGTGGGCATGGTGGCATGGTAGGCGTGGCCGCCGTCTTCATAGGCTCTCATGATGCCCAGCCAGCGCCCCAGATCCATCGCAAAGGAGCTGCTATTCTGGGACTGAACGGCCGCGAGACCACGGGGACCCATCATCACAACCCCCGCGCATGCCGGGCCGCTCCAGCCTTTCTGGGGGGCCGAGATCAGAAAATCGACCCCAAGCTCGGCCATGTCGACCCAAACGGTCCCGGAGGCGATGCAGTCGAGCACGAACAGCCCACCATAGGCATGTACTGCCTCGGCCACAGCGCGAAGGTAGGCGTTGGGGAGGAGCATCCCGGCCGAGGTCTCGACATGGGGTGCAAACACGACCGGCGGACGATGGGTCTCGATGGCATCCACGACCGTCTCGATGGGCGGCGGATAGAAGGGCGCGGTGATGGCATCGACAGACGGGCTTGCCGCAAGCACGACCGGAGTGGGACTGCCAATGGCTTCGAGAATCTGCGACCACCGAAAGCTGAACCAGCCGTTGCGGATCACGAGCGCTGGAGGCCCGTCGGCCGTGGTGAGCTGTCGAGCGACCGCTTCCATGGCATAGGTGCCACCCCCTGGAACCAGAGCAGTGGCCTGCGCCCCGTACACCTTCTTGAGGCGAGTGGACAGGTCGCGCATCACGCCCTGGAACTGCTGTGACATGTGGTTCAGGGCGCGGTCGGTGAAGACGACGGAAAACTCGGCGAGGCCGTCGGGCATTTGGGCAGGGGACATGGGGCGTCTCGATGGGCGGGGGGACTCGGTCCGCAGGACTCAGTCCACCATCGTAGCGCAGAGCAGGACGGGTGCGCCTCCGCTACATTCCCGCGAGATGAACGAGGCCGATGCTCGACCATACAGCGCAGCTGAAGTAGCCGGTCATCCAAGCAACCTCTGGCTGCCAGACGGTCCAGCTGCGGGTGACTTCCCGTCGGTCCCGGGCATCTCGGAAGCCCTCCACGATCCCGAGCTGCGCACCGCTTCCTGTGCGCCATCGCCGTACGTACATGGGGACGTCGACCGTGAACATGAACACGACATAGGCAACACAGCCGGGAATTGCGACGAGTGACGCCCACCAGAGTGCACCGGTGAGATTGGGAATCATGACCAGCAAGGCCACCGTGACCGCAGCGAACGTGACTCCCCACAGCGATTCTTCGATGGCGTGGCCGAGGTGACTCAGAGTGACCACGCTCCACCAACAAAACACCTGCGCGAGCGCCAGGGCCCCCACGATCAAGATGGGAAACAAGCCTGAGAACGCCTCAGTCCCCGAAGCCATGCTGGCCTGATACACAAACAATGCGATCTGGGTGGCGAACGAGACCTCGGCGACGGTGGCCGCGCTGCGTCCGAGCACCATGCTGGAGGTCCAGTGGTCCACCAACGCGGTGCGCTCGAGATCAACCCTCGGGCGAACGGAGCGGAAGGCACACGCGGTCACGTAGACGGCGCTGAGGGCCAGGTGCGCGCAAACCATGGTGTCGGAAGTGTCGACCATGGCGGCGGTGATGCTCCACGCCACAATGTTCAGGGCTGCGATCCCCTTGAGGACGAGCCACCAGCGCTCGGTCTTCCAGGAGTGTTCATTAGGGGCCTCGGTTGGCCGGGGATTGGGCATGGGGCAAACCTTCTGTAGGACGCGCGCCAGTGTGGCAGAACACACGTAGAACCGCCATTGGTTTGTCACATGAACGAAACGGGCCCCGAGGCCGGGCTGAGGTGGTGAGATTGTCGCCATCGAGATGCTTTCGGGAAGCGGATCTCACAAATCGACCATGCGCTAAAGTTGTTCCATGTTGCCTTGCGCCACAATTGGGGAACGGGTAATAGGCGGCGTCCGACGCGAAAGGTCCGCGGCGGCTCCGACCCCCGGTGGATTCAGCTTGGTTGTTCAAGCAAATATCCACGGTCGAGATGCCCCTAAGCGTCATGGTTTCGAATAATCCGCGGGATTTCTTCAAGAGCGCGTCTGCGTGCTCGGAGGACTCCCATGACCCGTTTCTTCACTGGCATGTTGTTGCCACTCTTCGTCGCTTGCACTTCCGACGTTCCACAGTCCCCCGCAGTTGAGCAGGCTGGCCTCGCCTCTGGCACCAAGGCCGAGGTGCCGGCTGGTGCACTGGGTGAGCGCTTCATCCTGGCGTTCGTCAACGCGCCCGACACCTCCTTTGAGGTACTCGACCTGGATGTGGGGCTCGACCGGCGGGCAGCAGAGCGCATCATCCGGCATCGGGATGGGGCCGATCGTGAGTCCGGCACTGCCGACGACAACTACTTCGACAGCGTAGACGAGCTGCTGAGTGTGGACTGGGTGGGGCCAACCACCATCGACTTGCTCGAAGACTGGCTGGTGCAGGCTGCTACGGATGGCCAGCTGGTCGATGGTGTGGCGTTTACCGACGACGAAGCCATCATGGTGGTCTCGCTCGCCAACACCGCCGAAGCCGACTATCTCGACGTCGACCTCGAGCTCGACATCCGAGCAGTCGACGGCATCCTGGATGCTCGGCCGATCCGAGACATCCGCGCGCTGGCCGATGTCGCCTACGTGGGACCGGCCACGCTGGAACGCTTGCGGGCGGCCATCAGCCAGTAGCGGGCCCAGAGCGATGCACGACTCCGGCGGTCCAGCTTGGTTGTCAGACCCGCGTTGATTGCGTTTTGGTTGACGCTGGGGCCGGGCTGCGCCGAGGCGTGGAAGAGCGACCCCGAGCGGCGCGTGCGTACCCCGAGCGCGCTGTGATGATGATGGGGTCTGCTTAGGTCACGCGACCGGGCAGGCCCAGGGTGTCCGCCAGTTGTGTCGCGAGGTCACCGTACCAACCGGCCGCGCGGCTGCTGGGGGCGAACTCGAAGATGTCTTCGCCAGCCAGCTGGGCTCGAGCGAGTGCATTGTCTACGCCGATGTGCTGCGGCAAAACCAGCGCACCGAATGAGTCTTCGAGCATGTCGAGCACCGACGCATTGACCCGCGTGGACCGACCGTCCACGCGCGTGAGGAGCACTCCGGCGACCTCCAGCTGCGGATTGAGAGTGCTTTGCACCTCGTCGGCCGCTTCGAGCAGGCCTGTGACCCCGGACACAGACAGCGCGGCGAGGCTGGTAGGGACAAGGACCTGGTCGGCAGCCACGAGTGCATTCACGGTGAGGCCGCCGATGTGCGGTGGGCAGTCGATGACGATGGCATCGTAGTGTGTGCGGGTCACTTCCAGAGCTTTGCGGAGGATCAGCTCCTTGCCGATGCGGCTGACCATGCGGTCTTCGAAGTGTTGAAGTCCGGGGTCCATCGGAGTGACGTGAAACCCATCCACCTTGGTTTCAGCGGCGATTTCCGCGACCTCAAGCCGTTTCTCGTTTTCGAGAACATCCGACAAGGCGCCGCCGCCTCGATTGGCCAAGATCTGAGACCGAACGGAGATGCTCACATTGGCCTGAGGGTCGAGGTCGACAACCAAAACGTGGAGGCCGTGCAGTCGCGACCAGGCAGAGGCGATGGAGACCGCCGTTGTGGTCTTTCCCACACCGCCTTTCTGAGCGGCAACGGCCAGAATACGGGCGTTGCGGCTGCCGGGAGACAACAGCTTCTGACTTTTACGAGAGCGGTTGGCTCTGGCCACACCCAGCGACATTCGCACAGCGACCTCCTCCGGGGCTGACGTCGGGGAGTGTCCCTCATTTCTCTTGTCATGTCAATAGTTTTGCGGAAACAGACCCCCCGAAAGCGAGGCACGTGGGTGCGGGCGAGGGACCAGGTCGACTTGTCGAGAGATGAACCAGGCAGCCAATTATCAGTGGATCTACTAGTCCCCGGAGGGGATGTTCGATCCATTTGACCGATTTTGGGCATTTTCGGGAAACGGGGCCGAGGCGGATCCAGAATCCTTGTGATACCGTTTGGCGGAGTTCCGTAGTCAGACCATTTGCCCGAGAGTTCCTTATGCGTATCCAGCAGCTTCTCGTTCTGTTCACCGCCCTAAGCGTCACGGCCTGTGACGACACCAAAGCCAGCGATGGCGATGGCGATGGCGATGACAGCGAAGAGACTACCGACGCGGGCTCCGGAGACGGAGAAGAGGTGGATGAGGTCGAGGAGGTCGACCCGACAGCAGACAGCGACGGCGATGGCTATCTCGACATTTGGGAAATCGCGGAAGGCACCGACCCGGAAGATGCAGACAGTCGTATCTACACAGGCGGTTGGCCGTACAACCCCGACAAAGACGAACATGCCGCAGACGCTCCCGGCCGCTTCGACGGCGACGTCGGCTCGAAGCTCGCTCGCTTCTCGCTGTCTGACCAACATGGCGACATCGTTGATATCTACGACTATTACAACGAAGATACTCCGGTGCTGATCGACATCTCTGCGATGTGGTGCGGTCCGTGCAACTACATCTCCGAGTGTTTGGCCGGCGGCAGCAACAGCTACTGCAGCATCAACTCCGCGCTCCCAGAGCTCATCAACTCCGAGCAGATCCGTTGGGTCACCATCATCGACCAGACCCCACGGGGTGCCGAGACCACTGTGGGCCACCTCGAAGCATGGGATGAAGACTACCCGAACGAGTACATCGCCGTGCTTGGTGGCGAAGGGGTCACCGCCGTATCGGATCAGATGCTCGCGAACGGTTGGCCCACCGTCTATATGTTTGAGGCCGACCTCACCCTCAGCGTTCGCCCGTCTGGGTCGAATCCCTGGAGAGCGATGGAAGCCGCTGGCAACTGAGCCAAGCTGCCCTGAGTCGCACGATGGCGTGCGCGTCGCACCCGGCTGTTCGCCATCGGACAGCCGGGTGCGTTCGCTCTGGGCGGGCTCGGAGAGCATGCCGCGCAGTGCTCGGAACGGAACGCGCGGGCCTCGTGAACAGGGTGCGCGATTCGGTTCGCAAGCTGGTCTGGGCCGTGCCGGCCGAAGCGTCCCCTAGGGCTGCGGAGTGTGGAGCGGCGGGCTGTCAGTGCGTGGGTTGTGGATTCGGGTAGGATTTGGGGGCGCTGATGCTCCCCCAGCCCACGAGGCGACATGCCTGAAGTCTCCTTCGACAACACCCGAGTCGCGTTTGCCGGGAAAGACGATGCTGACTTGCTGAAGTCGGCGTGGTTGTTCCGGATCATGTCCAACAGCACCATCGTCGACATCGGCTCTCACATCACCCAGATGGCCCTTCAGATCGGTCTGCCCGTACAGACGATTCTCAAGAGCACGATCTACGAACATTTTTGTGGTGGAGAGTCGCTCGAGGAAACGGAGCCCATGGTGGCCAACCTTGCGCGGCAGGGGGTCAGCACCATCCTCGACTACGGCGTGGAGGCGAAGGAGAGCCAAGACGAGTTCGATGCCAACCTCACCGAGCAGGTCCGTGCCATTGAGTTTGCCGATGCCCACGATGCAGTGCCGTATGTGAGCTGTAAAATCACCGGGTATGCATCATTCGCGCTGCTGGAAAAGCTGGAGACCGATGTGCGTCGCACTGACGCCGAGGAGGCTGAGCTCGGTGGCCTGCGGCGGCGGATGCATGCCATCTGTCAGGCGGCCGTCGAGCGAGATGTGTGCCTCTACGTCGATGCCGAAGAAAGCTGGATTCAAGATGCGATCGACGACATCGCAACCAAGCTGATGGCCCGGTACAACCAGGAAAAGCCCACCGTGTTCAACACGGTACAGCTGTACCGCCATGACCGACTCGCTTTTCTCAAGGCTGCGCACCAGCATGCCCGTACACATGACTACATCCTCGGCGTGAAGCTGGTCCGTGGGGCGTACATGGAAAAGGAGCGGGAGCGAGCGGAGCGCTTGGGCTACCGATCCCCCATTCACATCGACAAGGCTTCGGTCGACCGTGACTTCGACGCAGCCGTGGCCTACTGTCTCGCGCACATCGACGAGATCGCCTTCTGCGCAGCCACGCACAACGAGCATAGCTGTGGGGTGCTTGTGAAGGCCGCGCGGGATGCTGGGGTGCCACTGGACCATCCGCACATCCACTTTGCTCAGCTCTACGGGATGAGCGACCACATCTCCTTCAACCTCGCGCGCGCGGGGTGCAACGCATCGAAGTATGTGCCCTACGGCCCGGTGCGCGATGTGGTGCCGTACCTCATCCGCCGCGCGCAGGAGAATCGCTCGGTGTCGGGGCAGGTGGGTCGGGAGCTTCGGTTGATTCTCGACGAGATCGAGCGCCGGAAGGGTGCTCGCTCGGCAAATCGGTAGGGCACACATGGGTCGTCGGAACGGTGGGTCGGGTGCAGCGTTGCCGGAAAAGGTCTGCGAGACCTGTGGCAGGCGGTTCTCCTGGCGCAAGAAGTGGGCTCGTGACTGGGAAGCGGTCCGGTACTGCTCGAAGCGCTGTCGCGGGACTCGGGGGCAGGGTGCAGAGGTAGATGGCCAGCTCTTGGAGGTTCTAGCGGCGCGCCCCGGCCGACGGTGGACTGCACTGACGCCTGTCTCCATAGGGCTCTCGGTGGCGCCGGAGACCTTGCGACAGGCGGCCCGCCGGCTGGCCACGCAGGGGCGGGTGGAGCTGGGTGTGGGCGGTCGCGTGGTGGACCCTACGGCGGCTCGGGGTGCTGTCGAGGTACGGCTGAGCGGGACTACTCAGCGTCGATGACCAGGAGGTCGGCGAGGTCGACCATGGTCTGCTGGGTCGAGCCTTCATGGGTCTCCGTGGAGAGCAGGTCGCGTCCGAGGTGCTGCCTCAGTGATGCCACGCCCACATCGGTGCGTCCGAGGACCGAGGGCAAGCTGCCTCCGGCACGATGCTGGGCCACCACCATCACGCAGTCTTCAATCTCGGTGAGGTTGGGGTGCCCCTGCAGGTTGGCCAGGGTGGTCTGCCCAGTGATCACCTCCTCTGCGCGCTCCACGATGTCGGTGCTTGGACTTCCCGGCTCGGGATGGGCAACGCGAAAGGCAGCAGCATCGCTCGACGGCACCAGAGCGACGGTGAACGTACGGGTCTGTGCATCGGTGGCAGGCGTGTGCCATGTGAGGTGCTGTCGCCAGGGCTCGCCGGGGAACAACGGCTGGCGATAGTGGAAGAAGTGGGGCCGCTGCCAGGTCATTGGATGCCCGAGCGCCATGGCGTGCAGCAGCTGGTGCGGATCGGTCTTGGCCTCCAGGTGAATTCGGTGGCCGTGCGCCAGCGGGGTGTAGTTCTGGCGGTAGGCGGGCGGAAGCCATGCGGCGAGACCGGAGTCCACGTGGGTTCCTTGCAGGTGGGAGAAGTCGGTGGTGTTTTCCAGTCGCAGCAGGAAGTTCGCGGGCCACTCGATGGGCGCGAGTCGATAGGACACCATCTGGGCGGGCTCGACACCGGCAAACGGGAACGGCGCTGGGGGGCCATCGCCCAGCCACGCAAAGAGGAGTCCAAAGGCTTCGGCGAGCGGGCGGACGGTGGCTTTGGCAGCGGAGCAGCGGTCGGCAGGTTCGCCGGGCGCATGCACGTTCTGGCCCAAAGCATCGAACCGCCACCCATGGTACGGACAGCGGATGGTGTCGCCATGAATCGAGCCGAGCGACAGGGGCACGCCCCGGTGGGGACAGCGATCGTCGAAGAGGGCGTGTGTCCCGTCGGAAAATCGGGCGAGAACGCGCTTCTCACCCAGGATGAACAGGCTTGTCACTGCGCCAGGTGCGCAGTCTCCACGCCGAGCAATTGGATGCCAGAAGCGGCGTAGATACCGCCCCCCGCGTGTTCCGGGACCGCAGGTCTGCAGCGCGGCGTAGGCTTCGCGGGTGCTGTTGGAAGGCATGGGCGACATCGCGCGGAGCTGCGGAGCGGGTTTGTGCGGCTGGATCGGAACCGGCGGCCGCTTCCATCGTACACCGGCTGTCTGTCGCCGGGGGGGATGCAAACAGGGCCGTGTCGTCCACTACGCGGCTGTGGAGCGGCGCGCCGAGCGGTAGGCTCGCTGCAGTCTGCGATTGCGGGCCATCCGCGGGTTGAAGGGCGGGGCCTGGGTGAGCGGTGTCTGCAGAGAGCACTCGTTGATCAAGGTCCATGCCCGGAGGGAATGGCTCAGCATGTCGTCTTCTGTCCCGACTGGATCTGCGCCTGCGCGCAGAGCACGAATGCGGTGCAGGCAGGGTAGCAGAGGTGCCCAAGCGGTTTTGGCAAGGCGCTCTTCGAGAAAGGCCTCGACCTCAGTATCGGTCATCTGGCCGAGGCGTTCGGTCTCCGATTCACCGATCGGGCCGAGGGCGTTGGTCTCCTCAAACAGCAACAGATTGGCTGCATATAGGTGTCCATACATGCAGAACGAGCACCCGTTTCCAAGCGTGAGAAACGCGGTGATCAAGTGTCCTTGATGCTCTCCGTATGACTTGCAGATGGCCTTTTCGGCGGCGTCGAGCATCGGAAACAGAGTGGTGAGCCCCTTGATTCCAAAGGTGGACAAGATGTTCGCCAAGAAAGGCACAGTGAAGCCCTGTTGGAGACTTCCCATCCAGTCCATTGGCATGGCGACCAGGCGGTGTCCCAGGCTGGGGGGCCCGAAGCTGGGCACGATCTGGTCGCCCACAAAGTAGTCCAGCTCAGCCTCCACCCGTCCAACGCCACTCAGGATGACCTCCTTGGCTCCAGCGAGGTTCGAAGCGACATGGCAGCTTCCGTCTCCGGCGCTGTGGGCTGCGACGACACAGCATCCGCGGGTTGCAGGGCGTGTGGCCACGTAGTGGACCTGTGCGCCTTGCTGGAACCACTGTGCATGGAGCGCGAGGAGTGCTGCGGTCTCTGCGGCGGTCAGCAGCATGTTGCCAAAGTTGACCAGGTGAACGGCGCGGGGCTGCACCCAGGTGTTCAACGCCAAGAGCGTTTCACCATCGGCCACTGTCTTTACGTGAATCTCCATCAATGTTCTCGGGGGTCTGGAAACAGTCCATGGAGCAGGTTTTGCAGCTGTGCAACCCGCAACGGTTTGGTGAGAAAGCCTATCATTCCGGCTTGTTCGCACAGCGATTGTTGTGTGTGCAGTGCATGCGCGGTCAGGGCAACAATGGGTGCAGTGCAGCCAAGTCGGATTAGTTCTCGGCAGGCGTCGGGACCGTCGAGTCGGGGCATCTCGCAGTCCATCAAAATGAGATCGAACGCTCCGGAGGCGGCGTGGAACTTTTCGATGCTGTCGATGCCGTCGACCGCCTCGGTGACCACACATCCCATCTGTTCAAGGTGCATCCGAGCCACAATCCGGTTGACACCGTTGTCGTCGACGCAGAGCACGCTGAGGTTTTGCGCGATGGCCCGCTCGAGCGCATTCGATGTGCCTGCGGGCGCCACTGCGGGAAGGTCCAGCTGAATCTCGAGGCGTGTTCCCACATTGACCGTCGAGTCGATTTCGATCGTGCCGTCGAGCAGCGATACGAGCTCTGATGCGATGGCGAGGCCCAGTCCGTGGCCCTGGAACTGTGTGGTCAAGCGCCGGTAGGGCTCAAAGATGTAGGGGAGGTCGGCTGGTGCGATCCCGCACCCGGTGTCTTCGATGATGAAGCAACATCGAGCGAGCTCGTCGACTCGAGTGGTCTTGACGGTCAGATGAATATGACCCGAGACGGTGTATTTGATGCTGTTTTCGACAATGTTGTCGAGCAGTTGCCGGAGACGGATGGCATCGCTCAATACGAAGCTCCACTCCATTTGCGAGCGATCGACGTTCCAGGCGATGCCGGGTCGGAGTCGAGATGAGACCACCTGTGTGCAGTGTTCGATCAGTTCATTGAGGTCACATCGTTTCTGGTCGAGCTTCGTGGTGCCGGAGGTCAGCTGTGCGAAGTCGAGGAACTCGGAGATCAAGCCGGACAGTTGCTCTGCGCAGAGGCGGGTGACGTCTACGGCCTGGGTCCGAAGCTCGGGGGTTGAGTGACTCAGAAAGTCCGCCATACCGATGATCCCATTCAGCGGTGTGCGGAGCTCGTGGCTGACCATGGCGAGGAAGCGTGTGCGATGCTCGGCGGCTTGCTCCGCTTGGATGCGGGCCTTCTCTGCTCGGTCGAGCGCTGTCACATCCAGAGTGACGTCTTGCGCGGAGAGCACGTATCCCTGGAGCGCTCCATAGCGGTCGAGCAGGGGGGCGAGACGCAGGTCGGTGATGACTTCGTTGCCGGATACGTCGAGCAGAGTGCGTCGAGTGCCGGCGAGCAGCTCGGCCGTGGTGGGATCGGGGATGTCGGTCGACACGGCTGTGTCTTGAAGGATGCTGCCCAGAGACAAGCCTTCCAGGCCGAGTCCGAGGATCGCCAGAGCAGCGGGATTTGTGGCGGTGACGACCAGTTCGGTGGACAGCTGCACAAGCGGTACCGGAGTGGCCTGGAAGAGCGCCGCCACGTGGTCGGCGGAGACCACCCGCTGCTTGAGGGTGGCGCCCAGAGCCGAGAGTGCCCGCACGGCGGGCTGCAGGTCTTCAGCCCATTCGCTGGGCTCCAGGGCGATGCCGAAGTCCAGTCCCACGAGGGCATGGATGGTCGAAGTCAGCTTGTGGATGTCGTTCATGGCGCCAGTCACAGTGTGGAGCTGTGCCCCAAAGGACTCCGGCGGGTCGCGAAGCGGTGGCCTTGGGTGGGCGAAGTGTACCCCAGCGACCAGCACCCTTCGACCGTGTCGGTGGGGCTCGTTTCGAGACCGTTGGCGGATATGCGCCCTTCGGGGGTGAATGGTGGCGGGTGGTCCGATACACCTTCGCACCCTCGAACCTTGTTCGTTTCGTGGAGACCAGATGTCGACCACCGATTCGCTGCTTACGCGCGCTGCCGACCTCGTGACCACCTGGTCTGCGCAGCGCGTGGTCCTGGCCCATGCTGGAGCCCAATCCCACGCGGAAGGCCCTGGTGGTGGACTGGCGCAGGCCCTTGACCGACATGGGATCGGTGCCTTGGGAGCCAGTCTTGCCGACGGAGAGCGCATCGAGCTCACCGATTCGGACCAGACCGTTGTGCTCACGCGCCATGGTGCGTCCGGTGCGCTCCGGGTCTCGTGGACCGAAGGCCCCACCTACGAGCAGCGGGTTGTGTTGCCTGCGCCTTTGCATGCGACCGTCTCGACCACGCCGCAGGGCAGCGCCCCAGCAGCCGTTGCAACCACGGTGGGCGCGCCCGTGCATGACGAGGCGGCTGCTCTCGCCGAGCTCGCCAGGCCACTCGTGATCCATCGGCGGCGGCTCTACCATTCGGATGCTGTTCCGCCCGAGGCCCGCGAAGGCTGGGTGCCCGCTCTGCCCATCGCGGCCTTGGGTGCGCCTTCCTTCCGGACCGATCACAACGTCAAGGCAGCCTATGTCGCGGGTGCCATGGCCGGTGGAATCGCATCGGTGGCGCTCGTGAAGGCCATGGCCCATGCCGGGTATCTCGCCTTCTTCGGGTCGGGTGGGCTGGCCATCGAGCGCGTGGAAGCGGCATTGGTGGAGCTCTCGGAGAGCCTGGGCGACCGATCGTGGGGCTCGAACCTCCTGCACAACCCCAACGAGCCCGCGATGGAGGAGCGTACGGTCGATCTGCTCCTTCAGCATGGCTGCAAGAGGGTCTCCGCCAGTGCGTTCATGACCCTTACGCCGGCCATTGTGCGATACCGAGCAGCGGGGTTGAGTCGTGGTCCGGCGGGCGAAATTGTGGAGTCCAACCACGTATTTGCGAAGGTCAGCCGACCGGAGGTGGCCGCCCGGTTCCTGGCTCCCGCTCCAGCCAACATCCTCGAAGGCCTCGTGGGGGCAGGAGCGATCACAGCCGACCAAGCGCAGATGGCGTCAGAGATTCCCCTTGCGCGAGACGTCACGGCAGAAGCCGACTCTGGCGGGCACACCGATCGCCGGCCGCTCTCCGTCTTGATTCCCCTGCTGACCCAGCTTCGCGACGACCTCTCGCGGGAGCACCGCTATACGGTTCCACCCCGAATCGGCGCGGCCGGTGGCCTCGGCGACCCTCGGTCCATTCACGCTGCGTTTTCGATGGGTGCGGCCTATGTGCTCACGGGCTCAATCAACCAGTCGTGCATGGAGGCGGGAACCAGCGAGCGGGTGAAGCAGATGTTGTCCGAGGCTGGGATGGCCGATGTGGCCACAGGGCCGGCGCCGGACATGTTTGAGCTGGGTGCCCACGTGCAGGTACTGTCGAAGGGGTCGATGTATGCGCAGCGTGCCCGTCGGCTCTACGAGCTGTACAAGGCCTATGATGGGGTTCATGAGATTCCCGAAAAGACCCGCGAGCGCATGGAGAAGCGACTCTTCATGCGAACCTTCGACGAAATCTGGACCGAAACGCGCGCCTATTGGGCGGAACGCGATCCGAGCGAAATCGTGCGCGCAGAGCGCGATCCCAAACACCACATGGCGCTGCTGTTTCGGTGGTATCTGGGGATGACCAGTCGCTGGGCGCGGATGGGTGAGGCGAGCCGGGTGCGCGACTACCAAGTGTGGTGTGGCCCCAGCATGGGACTGTTCAATGCCTGGGCCAAGGGCACCCCGTTTGCCGAGCTGTCAGCCCGCAAGGTGGCCGACGTAGCCGATGCTCTGTTGACCGGTGCGGCCTTCTGCCAGCGAGAGCAGATCGCTCGGATGCTGGGTGTGGGTAGGGGTGGGAGGTTGGCCTGATGGGGCGGTGGCGCACCCGTCGCGCACTGGTGGTACTGCTGCTGATTGTGGCCTTTCAGGCGGTCATCGTGAGCGTTCGGTCGCACCGAGTTCCGTTTCCGTACCACACCTTCCACGAGTTCGACACCACGCTCGCGCGCACAGTGAAGGTGATGCGCGGAGAGGCGTGGGCGAAGTCGTTGCCCATCGCCGAGCTCGTACCCAACACCTGGTATGGCTACGGGCCTCCGCAGATGTGGGCTGCGGTACCAGGAAATTCCGACGATGCTCGGTGGTACAAAAAGCAGCAGCCACTCTACTTTCTCCTCGCGGGTGGCGTCCCTGCTGCGGTCGGTCTCGGTCCGGCCAGCATGCGGATGGGGCCGTTCCTGTTGCTTTGGGTGTTGGCTGGACTCGCGGCTTGGACCGCACACCGTGTGGCCGGTGCCCGAGGGTTGCTGGCGTCGGGCGTGCTGGTCTTGCTGGTGCCGGCGGGCTGGCAGTCGGCGGTCATGTCGATGCCGGGACTGGGGATGATGGTGGGCGCGGGGCTTGTGATGGCAGCCGTCGTGGCGTCCGACCGCTTGCGGAATCCGATTGGAGCCGCAGTGGTGGGTGTTGCCGCTGCGGCGACCTCGTGGATGGGGGAGTCTGCAGGGGATGCTGTGCAGGCGCTCGCGGTGGTGGGACCCACTGTGGTGGTCGGTGGCTTGTGGGGCGTGGTGGCCCGCGGCCGACTGCGGGAGCGGCTGCAGGCTCTGGTGGGCACGGCGGTGGCCCTCTGGGTGCTGCGGCAATGCATCGACCTTCCGTGGATCATGAAGCACACGCGGGGCTACATTCTCTCGGAGGCCTCCGGAGGGCGGCAGATGCCGGACCTCCTGTCGTTCCTTTCCACCGTACCTGCAGCTCTCGGCGCCAACCTTTGGTACGGCTACGGCGAGACGCTGGCGGGCAGTCTTTTGGCTCCGGTGGGTGCGGGTGTGGTGGGGCTCGGCGTCGTGGCCGGACTGGTAGGCCGCCATCGACTGGCGGTCGTGTGGGCGCTGTCGGGTTCCACAGCGCTGCTGATTCTGCTTTCAATGCCCGACAAAGCCCATGACTACTATGCGCTGGCAGCACTTCCTGGCCTGCTTGTGGCCGCTGCGATGGGGCTGACTTCTCTGCGAAGACTGGGCTCGGTCGTGCTTGGGGCGGCGGGAGTATCGTTGGCCGTGGTGATGGCCACGGTAGTGCACCTCGACATTCCGACGGTTCGGGTCACGGTATGCTCGCCCGTGGCAGGGTGGCTTCTGTTGCAGGACTCCATGGCCTGTGGCGCGGGCCGTCCGCAGCCCAAGATCCGCCCGAGCTTCCGCATTGCGCGCGAAGTGCCGGGTTCTACGGAAGAGCACCGCCTCGCGGTGGCTCGAAGCCTCGCCGGACCATCGATGCAGGGTGTCCTGGCGGAAGTGCCTGCAGACGGCATGATCTGGGTGCTTGGTGGCAGTCGGGCCCCTATCGATCTTGCGGAAGTGGTGTTGCTCACCCATCGCTCGGATGTGTTGGTGCAGGGCGTGGCGGGGATCGCCGATACGTGGTCGAAGCGGGTCGACCCTGGCGCGCCAGAGGAGTGGGTACTCCTGCTTGGAGAAGTCCGCACCGGCGCCTTGAGCGCGCGGAGCTGGCCCGCGTTCGTGGGACAGGTCGAAGACATGGGTGGAACGGAGCTCTTCCGCATCGGAAAGCTGAGTGCTCGGTAAGGGGAACCGGCGGTCGATCGACACCACCGATGTGGGCGCCACGCGGTACTCACGGAGGAGGCAGTGCCTCCGATGCTGTGACCCGGTGTACATCCCATGCCCAGGTGGTGCCCTCTTCGAACGTGGGGCGCCCAAAGGCGGCCAGGAGTTCCTGAAGGAGCGAGTACCGGCACACCCCGTTCGGGTCGGCCCCACAGCGCGACACATCGAGATAAATCCACCGAAGACCCGACGCACGAGTCTCTGCGAGCGAAGGACGGTCGGAGGGTAGGCGACTGTGGCCGAGGGCAAAGGCCCATCGCCAGAAGCGGTTCGAAAACGGTGGCGGGTCGACCTCGCGCAACGGATTGGCGCGGGGTTGCTCCGGATACTGCAGAACGCTGAGAAACTGACCCGACCGGTCGAACGGAAGCTCCAGCATCGGCCCCTGTTGGGCTGCAGACAGACGCTCTTGGTGACTGGCGGTGGTCTGCTCGGTCACCTTGTGCCACTGTGCTGGCAGCAGCACCTCTCCCATGAGCAAGCCGCAGACCATCTGCAGCACGAGAGCCGAGCCCACCATGGCTGCCAGCCATCCCAACCGACTGCTTCGTGCGATGCGATCCACACCGATGCCTGCCAAGGCGGCGGCAAGCAGTGCAGACATCGACAGCAGCCGGTTGTAGTCATGCACCGGCTGCAACCGGCAGGAGAGCCACTGGAGACCGCTTCCCAGGCTGGCGGGAAGGGAGGACAGGTGGAACTCGCGCTCGGCATCCCACATCGGACAGGAACCCAGCGACAGTACGGCGTAGAAGCCGGCGAGCAGGGCAATGGGGAGGGCACGCTTCCACGAGGTCATCAGCAGTGCGGTGGAAGCGAGCAGCCAGGAGGATGCCAGGGCGCCGGGGGTACCCAGGCCCCGCTCCACGTCGTCTGCATGGCGAAACAGGTCGAGGATGCTGACGGCGTTCCCGATGGCTGGGCAGCCAAGGCGAGTGCATGACTCGACTTGCTGCAGTGGGGCTGCATCAACGATTTCCTGGAGGCCGCTCCAAGACAGCAGGGCCACCATGCACACAATCCCAGTGGCCCGAAGTCGACCGCTCCAGTCGGCGTCTCGCAGTGCGGCGGCACCGAGAACCACCCCGACGGGAATGCCGAGCGCAACGTACGGTGGATACGTGAGGCTGGCGAAGACGCCCGCGACAGTGGCCCCCACGGCAGCCCATCGAGCGGAGGAGCCCCGCTCGATAGCCAGGAGCCACAGCCCGAGCGCGGCGAGTGTGAGTCCGGGGATGGCCCCGTTCATGCGGCCGGTGGCGAGATCGCGCCATACCGGTCGACTCCACACGGCCAGGGCACCGGCGACCGCGATGCCCATGCCGCGGGCACCCATCGCTCGAGCCAGCAGCGCTGTTCCCACACCGTTGATCCACAAGCTGGCCAGCTGCACAGCACCCCACTGTCGGGGCCAGCCGAAGAGCCATGCCAGCGGAGCGAACAGATGGGCATCCCAGGCACTGGGGAACTCCGCTCGGGTTGGGAGTGGGAGTGGGAAGTTCAGAGAGGAGAGACGCTCGATGCGAAACCCGCTCGGAATCTGTCGAGCGACGAGGTCGTAGAACCATGGGGTGACCACATTGTCGGCTCGAAGTGAGTCGGCGAACAGTGTGTCGGGTGTAGCGACGAGCGGCCATCCGGTCATGGTGACCACCACCACCACGGCCAGCCATGGCCACCACGAAAGCGCCAGATGCATCGCAGCAGATGCGGTGGCATCGCGTGTAGGAAGGCGGCCCGGCGGGTCGATTGGGGAAGCGTTCGCCATGTTCTCCGATGCACGCATGCACCTGCTCAGCGTACGAGAATGTCCTGCATGACTCGATGCGATTGCAAGGCTCAGCGCCGGTTTCGCAGAATCAGTGTTGCTTGGGACAGTGTTGCTCGGGGTCGAGCATTATCGCTGTGGCGGGCAGACGTCCCTTCGCAGGCACACTGTCAAACGCGAGTCAGGCCCACATCCACACGCGCTCGGCGTCGGGTGTGGGGCACACAAACCCGCCGATGGTCCAGCGTTCGCCGCCATGTGCTGCGGTGACGCGGTGCAGGTAGCGCCCTCCGTCGAAGACCACGAGGTCGCCGGCCTCGGGATTCAGCACCGTGACCTGCATTTGCCGATCGGCTTCTGCAAGCTCTCGGGCCGACTTCACTTCGAGGTGCTCTCGCTGCGGGGGCGGGAAGTAGCCGGGGTAGATGTGCAGGGCACCGCCGGCGGGAGGGGGCTGCAGCGGCGTGAAGAAGCTGATCTGGTCGCGGGTGTCGACGCGCTGGACCAAGTCGTGGTTGGACGGCCAGTCGAAAAACTCGTTTCCTCGATGGATGGTCAGAGTGGCGCCTTCGAGCAGTCTCCGGGCAGAAACGGGCGCATAGGTCGCGCCATTCGGGGCGGGCATGGGCGCTACGGGCCGTCCGGCGATCACCGACAAGATGCGCTGCAGCTCGGCGAGAAAGTCGTACGACCCGCCGAACAACTCGGGCAACGCAGCCACCATTTGAGCCGACGACGCGAGGTAGAGCGAGAGGTCGGCGAAGCTGTTGGTGAGCGACATACCGAAGCTGAAGCCGGCATATCGGGGATCCTGAGTCTCGGGCTCTCGGTCGCCGAAGCAGCGGATGTCCCAGGCACGCACTGGCGCGGGGGTGGCGCTCAAGTGAGCCACCGCGGCTTGGAGTGCAGCCTTGGGAAACGCTTCACGGACGATGACTCCCGTGAGTCGCATGTCGAGCATTTCGACCAGAGAGTCCGCCACGCGGGACAGATCTCGCGCATGCACGTCGATGAAGCGCAGAGGTGCGAGCGGGCCTTCCGGCGGGTCGGTCTGTTTGGGGATGGTCATCGCGGGTCCATCATCTGCGGCGTTTTGGAGGGAAGCGGACGGCGTGCAGCCGGGTCACGCGACAATCAGGAGGACGCGGCCTCCCGGAGCCGATCTCGAAAATACCCCTGCCGCACCTGCTCGTAGAGGGAAACCTCAGTGGCGAAGGTCTGTTCGACGAAGGCGCGATCGGCGGCCGTCCACTCGAT
>CAJWOS010000073.1 GCA_913044235.1 uncultured Pseudomonadota bacterium | reverse complement strand
GCTCGAGTTGGTGAGATCCGCGGTTCCGAGTCGAGCCGACCAGTCGAGGGCCTGATTGCCGGCTGCGGCTGCGTTCCGACCATCGGTCACCGGGTCGATGGCGAGACCGTCTCCCGTCACGCTCCCCACCGACAGCGCGGCCGTCCGACGCCCGTCCTCACTGGTGAGCAACCCATCCACGCTCAAGTCGGATGCCGACAGGCGGTTGGCGTCTACCCAGCTCGTGTCGAGACCCTCGGTGCCCAGCTGCCGAATCGTGGCGGAACCGGAGCCGGCCACAGTGTCGAAATTGCTGCTGAAGCCCGCGGCAGAGAGACTTTGGGCATCAAAGTCTGCAGTGTCTAGGTCGGAGACGGCCGCAGCTTCCACGGCGACCCGCGCTCGAGCTTGGTCGTTGGTCTGGTCGATACCAAGCAGTCCACCACCGCGATTGTCCACGTCGACCCGCAGGCCATCGAGCTGTGCGTTGCCGGCGCTCGTTTTGCCGTCGACACCGGCCACAGAGACGGACTCGGCCGCGAGGAACGCCGTCTCCGCGGCGCCAGACATACCCGCGGTGACCTGTTCGACCTGGGCGCTCGCCACCGTGTGACCATTGGCCGAGAGCCCCTCGAGCACAGCGTGCTCCAAGGCAAAGTCTACCTCGGTAGTGCCCGCTTGCGCGAAGGGGATCCCGCCTTGTGCACCGACGGTGCCGGCGAGGCCTTCGAGGGCGACCGATGCGACGGAGGTGGGGCCGTCTGGACCCTGAAAGGTGACATCCACGGCACTGGCCGACGCCACCGTGACCACAGCCTGTAGGTTGTCGGCGGCGTCTCGGTACCCCAACAGGCTGAACTCGGCGCCGAGACCAGGCATCCCGCCGCCTGCATTGGTGAACACAGCCCGAACGCCGTTGAGCAGCACCTGCCCGGCCTTTACCGTGGCGGTGTCGACGCCAGCGAGTGCGATCTGTTCGCTCGTGGCTACCAGCTCGCCGGTCTCGCGGGAGAAACTGATGCGCACGCGGTTGTCGGCGGTCGCGCGGTCGAGTCCGAGCGCGGCCCGGGTATCGGCCGACATGAGGTCAGAGAGCTCATCGAGGTCGACCTCGATGTAGACAGTGCCGTCGGCCATTCCCACCGACGTGGTGGAGACCGCCTCGACCGCATCTCGTGCAAAGTCTGCGGTCTGGGTGGCCCAGTCACCGACCGCTTCGGTGGCACCGCTGACCTTGTCGCCGACCCAGGCTCCCGCTTGGCGAAACCACCCCAGAGCCCCGCCGCCACGACCCCCTTGGGCCGCTTGGTTGCCTGGACCGCCAGCCGAGGAACCGCTCTGGGGAGCGGTGCTTCGGCGTTGCTCTTGGCTGGGAGCCGTCCGGCGTGAGCGAGGCATTGGAGTCCGTGGAGGGGTCGACCTTAGGACGGTAGCACGAGCCAACGGCGATTTTGTCGGTCAGGCAGCCTGTTGTCATCGACCTGATACTTTTCGGGCGCCCTGGCAGCGCACGGTCAGCCTTGCTTTAAGACGCGCTCCTTGTCGTAGAGCGCGGTGAGTGCCACCAGGGCAGCAATGGTAATGCCCGCCGATGCTCCGCAGACAAGTCCGATGTCCAAGCCACTCAGTCCTTCGCCGCGCAGCACTTTGCCCGAGAGCACCTGTTGGGCGAGGCCGGGCACCGCCGCCATCCAGTCTTGTGGATTGACCGGTCGAACGGTCATGATCATGCCGGGCATCATGGGGAGGAACAGGGTCATTGACAGCCAGGTCTGGGCTTCCTTGAAGGATGTCGCCCCGCTGGCGACGAGAAGCTGGAGGGCTGCAGCGACAGGGACCAGTGGAAGAAGCACACCGAGAAGACCCAGTGCGGCCGGGGTGGTGAGGACCACTCGGACACCCAGCAGCTCCAGGGGGGTGTAGTTCATGGCGACCACCATGGTGATGGTGGCGAGCATCACGCCCAGGGCACCGTACGTGACCGCGGCCAAGAACTTTCCCACCACCAAGGCGGAGCGGGGCACCGGAAGGCTCAGCAGCGGCTCGAGGCTCCGGCGCTCACGCTCGCCGGCGGTGCTGTCCATCGCCAGGTACATCGAGCCCAAGAATGCAGCCATTACTGCCATCATGACGAGCATTTCGAGTAGGTTGGCCGCGCGTTGCTGTGGGCCTGCCGCGTCGAGCTCAGTGAGATCGATGGGCTGCAGCAGCTGGGGATCGACGCCGCGCAAGACGATCCGCTGCAGAGCGACCTGGCTGCTGTAGGCTTCGAGCAGTCGCGTGACGCGGCGTACGGCGGCGCGGTTGGCATTGCGCGAGGAGTCCACCCACATCTGCACCTTGGCGGGGCGACCCTCACGAAACCGGTCGGAATAGGCGGCGTCGATCGCAACCACCAAAGGCACCGCGCCGAGTCCGACCGCCGCGGAAGGGTCTTCGGGCGCGTGGACCACTTCTGCTCCGGCGGTCTCGAGAAACTGCACGAGACCGGGTGCGTGCTCTTCGCCGGCCACCGGAATCTCCAGCGTGGGCGGTGTGGCCTGGTCGCGGGCGATGGCGGTGAACATGAGCGCCACGAGGATCGGACTCATCAGCGGGAAGAGCAGCGCCGACATCAGGGCGCGGCGATCACGGAAGCCGTCTAAAAGCTCCTTTCGAGCCACCGTCCGCACCAGGTGTGCCCAGATGGATCGGTTCATCCGAGCGCTCCTTCGGTCGAGTCGAGCCCCACGAGCGTGACAAAGGCATCTTCGAGGTTGGAAGCGCCGGCGCGTTCCACAAGCGCTTCGGCGGTGCCTTGTGCCACCACGCGTCCTCGCGCGACGACCACGATGTGGTCACACAACGCCGCGACCTCTTGCATGATGTGGCTCGAAAACACCACGCAGCGGCCTTCGTCCCGCAAGCTTCGAACCATCGCTCGCACGGCGCGGGTGCTCATGACATCGAGCCCGTTGGTGGGTTCGTCGAGCAGGATGTTCTGTGGTGCATGGACGAGTGCGCGGGCGAGCGCGACCTTCATCCGCTCTCCCTGGGAAAAGCCGGCCGTGCGGCGCTCGGCGATGCCGTGCATGTCGAGTCGGTCGAGCAGCTCAGCCACGCGCCGAGTGGTCTCAGTCGACGAGAGGCCGTGCAGGGTTGCGTAGTAGCGGATGTTTTCGATGGCTGTGAGCCGCGGATAGAGTCCGAGAGCATCGGGCAGGACGCCGATGGTGCGGCGAGCTGCGAGCGTGTCGCTGACCACATCGAGCCCATCGATGGTCACGCCACCGGTGTCGGGCTTGAGCAGACCGTGCAGCATCCGCATGGTGGTGGACTTGCCTGCGCCATTCGGGCCCAGCAGGCCGGTGATGCGTCCGTCGGGTGCATCGAAGGACACGTCATGTACGGCCGTGACAGAGCCGAAGGACTTTTTCAGGTGGTGGGCATGGATCATCCTGGGGGCCCCGCGAAGTCGAGGACAAAGGGCGGACGGTGAATGTTGTCGACGCAGTCGGGTTCCACGAGCGTGGTGGCGGATTCGTCTGGAGCGTCGAGAAAGCGCAGCGTCTGCTCGGGGATGCAGCCGTAGGGGAAGACGATGTGTCCGCCTCCGGGCGCCACGAGATGGTGGTGGTCGGGCAGGGTGCGTGCTGCGACTTCGGCCCATCGGGGAGGGGTGACTGGGTCGAGAGCACCCGAAAGCAGCAAGGTGGGGCCGGGCCAAGCGACGGGGGGCGGGGGTGGGATCTGGGCGTCGACGGGCCAGCTCGTGCACCAGTCCCGGGCGAGGTCGATGAGCTGCGTGCCGAGAAAGGTGTGGGTTGATGCGCTGGTGAGTGCACCGGTGATTCGGTGCACGTCTTCTTGGCAGGCGACCGACAGCATCAGGCCCATGCTCATTGTGTCTTCGAGGGTATCGCCGCCCACTGCGCCGGCGAGTGTGACGAAGGGCTGCAGGTTGGGTGGTGTCTCGGTGGCCTGATGGACTGCCATGGGCAGGAGGGCCAACATCTGGGGCGAGTACAAGATGTTCCGTATAATGGCGGCGATGACCCGTCCCGACAGTGGGAGGGTCTCGACGGCGCCGGTGCGGGGGTGCAGCACCTCGACCTCGGTGGCTTCGCGGGCAAGCAGCTGCTGCAGTCGTGACCGGAGGTGGGGAAACGCTGCTGCGCATCCCTCGGTATCGGTTTCGCAGGCGACCAACATGGCTTCGAGGGCTGCTTGGCCGTCGATGCCGAAGGTTCCGAACAAGGGCAGCTCGCGGGGGGCCACCCCGTCCAGGATCAGTCTTCGGACTCGCTCTGGATGAATGTCTGCATAGTCGAGTGCGGCGCGAGTGCCGTAGGAGCCTCCGTAGAGGTTCCACTGGTCAGCACCGAGCGCGATGCGAAGGGCCTCGAGGTCGTGGGAGTGATTCCGGGTGGAGAATGCCGAGAGGTCATGTCCGGCGAGGACCAGGGCGTCGCGACACTGCTCTACCTCTTCTTTCGGTACTTCATCGGAGAAGCGACTTGCGAGGGTCTCTTCACCGAGGTCTGGGCAGTCGAGGGGGCTCGAGCTTCCGGTGCCCCGCTGGTCCATCATCACCAGGTCTCGCGATTGCTGGATTCGGGCCATCGAAGGCATCATCGCGCCGTAGGCCTCGCTGGCCGCCTGACCGGGCCCTCCGGCCAGCAAGACCAGAGGATCGGGGTCGGGCACTGGCTTGACCGCGGGAACCACCACCACGCGCAGGTCGAGCGTGTCTGCATCGACACCGGGTTGCACCGGTACGGTGAGCGTGCCGCAGAGGGTCTCCACGTCGAAGCCGTCGACGTGGCAGTGGGAGAGCCACGCCGGGCGGCCGCCCGTGGTGGTGGTGGGCGCACAGGCCGAGCCGAATAGCATGGACAGGGAAATGAAGATGAGACGATTCAGGGGGCCTTCCTCAGGGTGCAGCCTATCAACTGTGTTGACTGCGCGGGGATAGGGTGCCGTTCCTCGACGGAATCCAGACGCGCGTTACGCGGCCGCCATGTTGCGCTTTGCCCAGTTTCCCGCGTCTGAGCTCAAGCCTGTCTACGTGGCTTTGCATGCTCACCTCCTCGAACATCCCGACCTGATGGATACGGATTTTCTCACCGATCTTCAGTCCTGGCTCCAGCATGTGGCCGGACAAGAGGGTGTGGACGTGAGCAACCACAGCGCGTGGGACCGCTGGCTCCACAGCTGATGGCCCATCTGGAGACAATGGACGGGCGCGATGTGCTTCCCGAGCTCGATGGGTGGGCAGGGGATGCCCTCCTGATCCTGGGGACCGCGACCTGCGGGGCATGCCGTCGGGCGCGTCAAGTTTTGAGCGTGCTGAGCGTGGAGCAGCTGGGTGGACCGAACCTACGGGTGATCGACGTGGATGCTGTCCACGCGATGGGCCTCGTCCACGACTGGGAGATCGATCACCTGCCCGGGCTGGTGTTGGTGCGCGATGGAGAGCCTTGGGCGAAGGTTTCGGCACGTCTGGAGCCTGGGGTTCTGGCTGCGGCAATCCGCGCGGTGCGGCGCGGTGCGGCCGACCCAGACCTGTGAACGAAGGTGCGCATCTGCGTGGCGTCAGTCTGCTTCGACGGGCTGTGCCGCGGCGGCGAACCCCGCGGAAACACCGGAGAGGGTGAGCTTTCCATCACCCTCGCTGGCCAGTGTAACGGAAGCGGCTCCGCCGTCTGCATGGTCGTTGCACAAGGGGATTTGGAGGGTACCTGCGTGCCTCGAAGTGAGCGATGCTACGATCCAGACGGGCAGGAAGCTGGCCATGAAGAGCAGGGTGAACGACACCGCAGCGGGGAGCTCTTGGGTGATGTTCGGTCGCACTTTCACCATCATCCATGTGGCGATGAACAAGCCCATGCCGATTCCGGTGTACAGCATCAGCCGGTAGGTGGGCTCGCGGAGTGCAAAGGATTGCGCTGCGGTGGTGGTGGCCGGGGCGCCACACACAGCACAGACCCGCGGCAGGGGGCGATCGTCGTAGACCTCGACCGATGCCGATGCGACCGGTGCGGATGGCTGCGCGGGGGAGCCGGGCATGAACCCTCCTCAGAAGTCCGGCGCATAGCCCATTATGCGGCCGTGTGAAAGCACACACGCACCGGCGGTCGGAATGCCGGGAAGCATACCGAGAGCGACACGTGGAGCGCCGGCGCGGTGCCTTGGGTGTAGGCATCGGGTGCGTCGCCGAGCGGTGTTCCCCTCAGGCGGCGGAGTGGTCTTGCACTTCGGTCTCGAGCTCGTCGCGAGCGCGGATGGCTTCTCGCTCGAATCGCAGGACTTCTCGTTGTAGTCGGGCGCGAAGCTTTTCGTCGAGCGCGATGAATCGGAGGACGAGCGTGCACTCGCCGCTCGCTCGATGCTGCACCTTTTGAATCTCCGCCTGGAGCCGCAGCTCCCGACCGGCAACGGTGCCCATCGCCAGCCGAACACTGGACCCCCGCAAGGTGGGCTTCCGGGAGAGCACCACACTGGCTTCGTCTGCGCTCAAATTTACCAGCCGCCCAGAGACTTCGCGGAACGTACGTGGCAGATACAGGGCGACCGTGTTGGGGCCGCTGGTGTCGGCATCGAAGGCATTTTGGTGATTGGACAGTCGAGAGGGACCCGAGCCCAGGGGGTAGAGCGCCTGACTGAAGGGAAACGGACTGTCGGGGTCGCGATCTTCGCTGGCGATCTCCCCTTGATGGGCCACACGAACCCCCAGCTTCACGAGATTGGACTCGAGCTGCAGCTCGAGATGCATGCCGCCCAGACGCTCGAGCGCCTCGGTCAGCTCTGGTTCGTGGTGGTTCAGGATGAATCCGTTCGGCGTGATTCGCAGCTCGACCCTATTGAGGAGAACTTCGCTCTGGCCGCGGACCACCAGACGGGCTGCGTTCCAGCGGCCGTCGCATCGACGCCAGTCGTGGACGTTGACGTCGTGCCCCCAAATGGTCTGTGCACACTTCCGAAGGTGTCGGGCGAGGATGTTGTAGTCTCCCCGTCCCCCAAGCATCCAGAACTTGTGGACCTGGCCACGGATGCGAACCTCGCCCCGGACGATGCCGCCAGGCGTGGTGACCCATCGCTCCACTTCGATGTGCACCCCGGCAGACTGGAGCGAACGCACGGGGCCGGTTGCGGACTCGATGCCAATGCCGCCGGTGACCAACTGCACCTCTGCCTTGGACAAAATTCCATCTTCCGTGAGCCAGAGCACCGGGAGGCGCTCCATCGACTTGGACATCGGGCGCCGGCACACATGCGACCACCAGTCCCCAAAGCGGCTGAGGGTGAGCTCGTCGGAATGAACCTGAAACTGGGGCTCTCTGTGGCGCGCCATCAGGAGCTCAAGGCCGCCGGCCCTCGCTTGCACCGCATGCAAGTGGTCGATGGGGTAGGCGAACTGCTGGAGCGCTCGAAGTCCGGGAAAGGCGCTCGGGATCAGGAGCATGCCACGGGCACCGAGCAACAGCGTGCCGTGGATGGACATCCCGAGTGCGGTGAGGCCCGAGCCGGGAAAGGCGAGGAGTGGAGTGGAGCGGTCGCGATCGAGAATTCGCAGCACTTCCTGAATCAAGGGAACGGTGTTGCCGGACAGAATGCGAGAAGCGTAGGCACCAGATTCATCGGTCAGGAAGAGCGCTTCGCCATCGCTCTCAATCTCTCGGTACCGAAAACGGTGCTTCAGGTTTGCAGCGAGCGGTCGTAGCAGGCCGAGGCGGTCCACCGTGAGACCGCCGCTGGCAAGTCCGATGCGCACGTCGGACTGTAGGGGGCCGTACACCACTTCTCGCCCCTTCAGCTCAACCAAGAACCGTGGAACACCGGTATTTCCCATCGCGCGCTCCAGTTCACTGTGTTCGCCTGCGGTCTTGGACGCCGCTCCGTCCGAGGAGGGGGAGGTGCTGGACCGCTACTGGGGGAATCGGATTTGGAGACGCAGACATTGAGTCTGGATACCGAAGCGTCCGCTTGACCGCGAGATGGGATCGCGGTCAAGCGGACGCTTCGGTGTTCCACGCGATGCATTGCAATCCCTTGCAGTAGGCCGTCGATCCCCACATGGTGAGACCCATCGCATGGCTCGTGTGGAAGAAGTGGTTGCGCGTCGGTTCCCATGCCGATGGCCTCCTTCGGGTGCATGCCGAAGACTGCCAAACCCACGCGTGGTTCGGATGGCGCCTCGAGTGTACGGGGGCGTGCTTCAAAGCAACCGGGAGACAGGACCCCTCGCCGGCCTGTTCAATGGGCTGCCGAAGCCTTGCTCTTGCTCTTGCTCTTGGGCTTGGCGTTCCACACGCGAGTGGCCAGCAGAAAGCCCACGATGCCCACCATGACCATCGAGATGGGCCAGGCGCTCCAGTTGGCCGGATCGGTCACAGGGCCGGTGAGATTGTTGGCCTCATCAAACTGTTCGGTGGGCAGTACCTGCCCATACGTAAACGACATCACGCCGGTCCCCAGGTACACGAACCCGTCGATGATCCCCACGGCTACGCCCACATTCTTTTTGCCGCCAAAGTCCATGCTGGCGGTTCCCGAGAGCATTCCGTGGACCCCGATCACGCACATCGAGACCAGGATGGCCATCACGCCCGCTGGAGACAGCTTGAGCGCACCCAGCTCGAGTACGGGGAGCTCGTAGACAAAGAAAAGGCCTATAGAACCGAGGATTACGCCGGCGTAGAGGATCGCGGCGACCGGCCCGCGGCGGGACTGGAACACCTTGTCGGAGATGATCCCTGCGAGCACGCCACCCATGATGCCGGCCACGCAGAGCCACATCCCCCAGTGGTCGTAGATGAAGTCGCCCTTGAGGTGGAGCATGGCATCGGTCTGCTTCGCAAAGGTGCGATACCACTGCATCGGCGCTTGGCGGATGAAGCCCGAGCAAAACTCGACGAGCGCGATGGTCATGATGATGGGATTCGTGAGCATCCGCTTGAACACTTCTGCCACACCCAGCTGGGGACCGTCGTCGCCCGATGAGGCGTCTGCTGTGTCGAAGTCCTCCAGTCCGGCATCGCCAGGGGAGTTCTGCACAAGCAGGAAGTCGGCCACCCAGAAGAGGGTCAACATTACCGCCGGCACAAGGAAGACGGCGACCACGCCGAGGTTGTTGACCACCTTGTAGCCGATGTCGAATGCGAAATAGATCCCCAGCGAGATGAGAATCCCGAAGATGGCGCCAAAGACGCCCCGCTCTCGAACATGGAACCAGGGCGCGTTGCACTTCACCACGGCAACGGCGCCGAACGACTGAAAGTACATGTTGACGCCGTAGAGCACGGAGTAGACCAGGACGAAGTTCTCTGCAACGAAGGTGTGACCGGGGCCATCGTTGAGGAGCGTCCAGGCGCCGAGACCCATCAGCAGGTTGGCCAGCATCGAGCCGCCCGCGCCGAGGAGAATGGCGAGTCTCCCGCCAAAGCGGTCGGTGAGCGGACCATTGAGCACAAACGAGGACCCGTAGACCAGCACGCCCACAGTGAAGATGTTCCCAAAGTCGTCGTTGCCCATCAGCGCACCGCCGTCGAGGCCCTTCATCTCCTCGAAGGCGAACTTGCTGATCTTGAGGTTGTACCGGCCCATGTACAGGAATGCGTAGGTCAGTCCCAAGGGCAGCCAGTTCATCACCCGGCGCCGCCGGAAGGCGTCGGAGTGGTTCACTTCCTCCACCTTCGGCAGTCGTGCAATCACGAACACCACGACAGCCAGCAGAATCAGGATGGCAATCAGCTCACCGTAGGCTTCCACGAGGACTCCTGAAAGCGGTCACGAGGGGAGGGGTCGGGGCAACCGCGGCCGAACCATCGCACAAGCGTCGCTTTCCGGTCGAGTCCCATCGCGGTAACAGGCGGGCATGTCCGACATCCTCCACCAGATCCTTCGCACCATCGAGACCACACGCGCGGCGGGCAAGCTGCCGATTTGCGTGTTTGACCTCGACGGTACCCTCCTCATTACCCGCGCCCGCACCCTCGGGATTCTCGCAGACTTCGCTGCGCGTACGGGGCGCGGAGCACTCGCGGACGCCGTGGCCAGCATCGGAGTCGACGAGCAGAAGTATTCTGTTCTCGATCCGCTCCAGAGTCGCATCGACCTTTCAGCCACCGAAAAGGCGGCGATCATGGGTTGGTGGCGCGGACACTTCTTCACCGACGCATGGTGTGCGAAGGATCCGGTCTTCGCTGGGGGGCCGGAATTCGTGCGGGCTTGCCACGAGCGGGGCGCGCTGATCTACTACCTCACCGGCCGGCACATCCACGGGATGGAAGCGGGCACGACACAGAGCCTCGTGGCCCATGGCTTCCCGATGTTCGGAGGCCGAGCGATGCTGCAGCTCAAGCCCAACTTCGAGATGGAAGACGAGCCTTACAAAGAGGATGCCATGCGCATGATCGCGAGCCTCGGCGGTACGGTGGTGGCCACGTTTGAAAACGAGCCTGCCAACGCGCACATCTTTGCGGATGCGTTTCCATCGGCCACCCACTTTCTGGTGGGCAACACCCACCGTCCCGACGCCCCCCAGCCACGGGCTGAGATCCTGCACATCGACGACTTCGTGTTGTAGCGAACAGGGACCCATGGACAGGACACGCGCAGTCCGCGACGGGTTCCACTGCCTGCTCTTCTGCGGTGCCTCTGCACTCAGGTACGAACGTCGAAGCCGGCGCTCTCGACGATCTCGCGGACGCGACTTGCCGAGACGGATCCCAGCACCCGTGCCTGCGCTTCTTCGAGGGAGACCGTCGCGGATGCAACCCCTTCCTCCTCTCGGAGGAGGCGTGCCAGTCGACTGCTGCAGCCGCCGCAGGTCATTCCCCCGACTTGCACCACGATGGGAGCTCCGGAGGCTTCAGCGGCGGCGCTGGATGCGGCCATCGAGCGGCGCGCGCTCCATTCTCGGAAGTCTTCGAGGGCGAACCAGGCCAGCATCGCCGTGAAGACTCCGGCGCAGAGGTGTTCCCACCAGGAAGCCCCGTGGGCGTGCACTGCCACCGCATCGACCGCGAAGGGCCCAAAGAAGGCTTCGTAGCCGATGCCGAACGCGACGCTGCCCAGGATGATGGTGCCGAGGTACACGCCGACCGTGCGGCCACCGAACGTGCGGTAGACGGTGCCCAGTGTGGCTGCATTGGTGGCGGGGCCTGCCATGAGGAACACCATGGCCGCACCGGTAGGCATGCCACCGGCGACCAAACTGGCTGCGATGGGAACGGAGGCGGTGGCACACACGTACAGCGGGACGCTCGCGGCGAGGACCACCCCGAAGGCTGCCAGGGTACCGTAGGCCGCGAGGCCGCTGAGGAAGTCTACTGGCATCCATGTGGACAGGGCGGCTGACAGGAGCACGCCGAAGGCCAGCCAGCCCCAGATCGTCTGCATCAGCTCCATGCCATGGTCGAATGCCGCGCGAGCATTTCGAGCGCCGGGGGCACTGCAGGAGGCCGTCTTGGACTCTGGCGGCTGGTCGTCGGGGGGCGCAACGAGGTCGGTAACCAGACCGCCTGCGACACCGGTCACCAGAGCCGCGACCACTTTTGTGAGGGCAAAAGGCCAGCCCAAGAAAGAGGCACTCACCAGGATGGAGTCGAGTCCGGTCTGGGGCGTGGCGGTAATGAAGCCCACCGATGCCCCATGGGAAGCGCCGTCTTGTTTGAGTCCGATGCCCGTGGGAATCACGCCGCAGGAACACAGTGGCATGGGTACGCCCAGGGCCACCGCCTTCAACACTCCGGAGCGTCCAGAGAGCTGGCGATGAATGAAGCCCGGCGGCAGCGCCACATGGATCAGTCCGGAGACGGCCGCACCCAGGAACAGCCATGGGGCAAGCTCGGCGGTGACCGCCCAGCTGTTCGATGCGAATTCGATCAATGAGGACATGGATTACCTCGGGGAGTGACGGGAGACTCGGACCATCCGCTCCCCCATGCAACCGGGTCGCGTGCTCAGGCAGCGAATCTCGCGCGATCCGTCTACGCGAGCGTGGATGGGCTGGCGGCGGTTGCGTTCGCTCGCCACAGCCGTTCCGGGTTCACGGACTCTGGAGTGCATGGAACCTCCGCGCGCGTCGATCTTACACCCTCGGCGGCAATGGCGATCCGGTGTGGTGCAAATTGAAGGGATTTGCGGCAGCGCCGTCTCTGGCTGCGGTATGCGATGGTGCTGTGTACGCGCTGTCGCTGTCGCTGTCGCTGTGTGCGGTCGGAGGGTCGAATGTCGAGTGAGAGACGGTTCGAAGCGCTGGCGAAGTCTGTGGTGGGCCTGTGGATGTGCACGGGCTGTTCCAGTGGCCTCAAGGGAAGCTCGTCGAGTGAGGAGACCACCGGTCCGGCCTGTGCCTCCGCGTTGCTCTGGGTCGACGAAGACCTCGATGGCTTCGGTGACGCGAGCCGGCCCGAAGAGGCCTGCTTGAACACGCCCGGTCACTCATCCATGCCCGGCGACTGCGACGATGGCCGAGCCGATGTGCATCCCGCGATGCCGGAAATCTGCAATGGTATCGACGACGACTGCGATGGCGAAGTCGATATGGGTCTGTTGATCGAGGTCTGGAGTGACCTCGATGGCGATGGTTTTGGCGACCCGGACACCTTCGAGCGCGTCTGTGAACCAGAGCCGTTCCACGTTCGCGAAAACACAGACTGTGACGACTCGTCTGAGGGGGTGAACCCGGCTGTGCAAGAGATCTGCGACGGCATCGACCAGAACTGTGACGGTGCAATCGATGAAGATGCGATCGACCGGATCGAAGCCTTCATGGACATCGACATGGACGGGATGGGTGGGCCGGATGCGCCGATCCTTTCGTGCCCCGATGCGCCCGGCATCTCGCTCAACGACTGGGACTGCGACGATACAGACCCCACCACACCACTCGTGGTGGATGCCGGTGCATCGGGCGGAGACGGCTCGTTGCTCCAGCCGCTCGGGTCCATTCAAGACGCTGTCGATGCGGCCGTCGCCGGCTCCGGCACGGCGTGTGTTGCCGTCCTTCCCGGCCGATATGGCGAGACCCTCGACCTCTCGAAGGACGATGTGGTCTTGGTGGGCGTCGAAGGTGCCGAGCGCACGGTGGTGGATGGCTTCGGGCTCGACGCACCTGTGCTGACGCTCGGGGAAGGCAACCAGCTCGACACGCTCGTGGCCGGCCTTACCCTCGCCAAGGGCACTCCGGATCGGTACGTCCTGCCGCTTTTCATCGTCGGGAATCGCTACGACTGGGTCTATGACCGGGGGGCGGGGGTGTACGCCAGTGGTGCCCGAGCCACGCTGCGAGGGCTGCACATTGTCGACAACATCATCGTGGATCCCGAGCTTTCCGACTACACGGACAGCTCTGGCGAGTCGGTATCGGTGACCTGGCACGGCTATGGCGGTGGACTCTACGCGGAGGGTGGAACGCTCGTGGTGGAAGACTGCCTCTTTCACGCCAACGAAGCGATGCGCGGTGGGGCGATCTACGCTCGGGACACTCTGTTTGTGCAACACGGTCGGTTCTGGGGCAACACAGCCACCGACCTTGGCGGTGCGCTCGCGGTCGATGACGGCATCGTGACTGTGGACAGCAGCGTATTTGTCGACAACATCGCGCGCGGCGGGGCGTCGGTCTATGCGGCCGACAGCACGCTCTTGCTCTCGCACCTCAGCATCTTCGACGACTCTGGCTTGGCCGCCGACGGCGCACTGGTCGAGATCGACAACGTGCGTGGGTTCTGGTCGAACCTCATCCTCAGTGCGGAGACGGCCCTTGGGGTGTACGTGTGGGACGAAGCCTCGATGGTGGGCTTGGAGGGTGTGCTCTTCGACCGGATCGAGACCCCATGGGATGCCTATTTCCGGAGCTTGCGGGTCTCCGGGGAGCTGCTCGACGCGGACCCGCGCTTCATGGATGCGTCGAGCGATGGAGACCCCTCGAACGACGACCTTCGCCTCAACGAAGCCTCACCGGCCGTGGATGCCGGCCTGACCGGGCTCGACGCCGATGGCTCTCCGCCGGACCTCGGTGCCTACGGCGGGCCGAACGGCAACTGGTGAGGCGCCTATGGGGTGATGCAGGCTGACTCGTCTGGCACGGCCATGCCCCAGCCCTCGGTGCAGGCCTCGTCGCACAGCTTGAGCTCGTCGGTCTCGCAGTCACGGTCACCCCACACCGGGTACGCTGGCTCGCCATCGAGCGTGATGTTGGCGGTGTCTGCGGCGGAGCAATCACAGCCTGCGAGGTGGTCGGTGCGTCTGCCGGCTGTGGCCAGGTACCGCACCGTGAAGTCCACCATGTAGGCGTCGGCGTCGAATGCCCGGAAGGACTGGGCGTTGTAGATGCCATGTTGACCGCCCGGACGCAGGACTGGCAGTCGGAACGCATCCGCGGTCCCGTCGCCACGAGGGCTGTCGAGGCGCAGTCCTCCCCAGCTGGGGTGGGGAACACCGTAGAAGACTTCTTGTCCATCGAGCTCGTCTGGACAGTTGTTCTCGCCGATGATGGCCGACCAGTCGGAGTCACCACACGACCACTCGGCCGTGCCGTCACTCACGTTGTCGACGTCGTAGACCACTTCCTGCACGATGGGGTTGTCGGGGAATCGGAAGAAGGAGGGATCCCCTTCGAGCGCGTGGGTGGTCACCAGGAAGTCGTCGGCACTCATTCCCATTCGGGCATCGGGGGCGTAGAGGGCGCGCCAGCCCGACTCCGGACCATACTGGTCGGGGTCGCGGTCCCATGACCCGAGCAGTCCGGCAGCGCGTGCCATGGCGGCACCTGTATCGGGCGGGACTTGCTTGTCTCCGGCTGTGGGCATCATCAGCACGCGGGTGTTGCCACCGGTGGTGAAGGGGTCGTAGGACACGTCCACCGGATCGGCTCGGATGTGTACCGCCCAGGCTCCTGGGTCTGCGGGATCGATGGCGTGCTGTGCGATCCCGATGAAGCGACGAAGATCGGGATGGTTTCGGGCGAAGCCGAGCCCTTCTTCCAGCACGACGAGCGGGCTTCCGGCTGACCAGGTGGTGCCCTGAAAAGAGACATCGCGCTCAAACGTATCGATGGTGGCCTTCAGCGCGCCGGTGGTGGGATCGGTGATGGTGAGTCGAATCCGGTCGGCGATCCAGAGGTCGTCGGGAGCGACCGCGTCGAGCTCACCATCGGACATGCCGAGCGCTGCACGGCGCTCGATGGCGTCGAAGGCATCGGCTGCCACGGACAGTCGGAATCGACCGCGCGGGCCGATTTCACTGGTGGCGGTCTGTCCGTTGTCGAGGTTCTCGAGGAAGAGGCGATCGCCAGAGCCCACCCCCGTGACGGCTCCGATCTCCCGCACAGTGAAGCGCGCATCGTCGTGTCCGAAGAGGGCAAGGCGCATCGTGCCACCGGTATAGGGCCCCTCCACATCGCCCTGGCCGGAGAGGCAGTCGTGGTCGCTCGATGTGCCCGCTTCCACTGGCACATCGTGGCTATCCGTGGGCAGACAGCCGGCGATGAAGGGTCCGATCATCGGTAGCACAACGGAGTCGGGCACTCCGGCTTCCTTGGAGCGCACGCTGATGCTGGTGAGGCCAGCGCCACCAGCATTCGGCGACACGGCATCCAGGGAGGGCTCTGCCCCAGCCAGAATGCCGGATACGATCCCTCCGAGGGAGATGCCCCACATGCCCAGCGTGGCATTCGGTCCGCCGATATCCACAACGCCATCGCCGTCGAGGTCTCCGAGAAGCGAGCCATCACTGGCGCGCGTTTCGCCGTCCATGTGGCGCAGCATTCGAATGAACTGCATGTGCTCCACGACAATCTGCCGCAGCATGTCGCGGGTGTGAAACAGGTCTGCGGTCCACATGTCGGCGCCGGGGTCGGGCAGTCCATCACTGTTCAGGTCGCGGTCTCGACCGATGGCGATCACACCTTTGAGGTCGGCGATGCCGTAGTTGGCGAACTGGGGCCCGGCGAGCAGCAGTGTCGTGGCGGCTTCGGGGTCCTCGAGCCAGCGATTCAGGCCGTGACCGTAAAAGTCGAGGGCGCAAGCCGCTTGCCCCATCTGTGTGTGTCGGCCCATATGCAGGCTCATCTCGGCACGGTTGCTGCCGTAGCCATGCCCGTAGAGGGCCACGTTGAACGGCTTGCAGAAGGGCGCACCTTCGGGATTGCCTGGCGTGCACGACCCGTCGGTTCGCTCCACAGGAAGGGCGCACCAGAATGTGACCTCGGTGGTTCCTGCAACGGCGGTACCGGCGCTGCGATCGAGCTCCCAGACTTCGTCCACGGTCGCATCGTAGGCGGCAGTGGCGTGTCCGTCCTTGTCGATGAGCAGATCTGGTGCCGCGAAGGTGCCGAAGAAGAGGCTGCCCATCGTGGATAGGTCGGCTTCGATCGCGCAGAGGTTAGGAGGCCACTCTTCGAGTCCCTCAGACCACAGCCACGTAAACGCACCCGCCACACAAGCGCCAGGCAGGAGGGAATCGTCGGCGACACTGGCATCGATCTCGACGTCTACCGCTGCGGCGATCTCGCCGCGGGTCCACGGTCGGAAGCCTTGGACGGGCCATCGCTCAGCCATCCAAGCGAAGGGGCCGTGACCGTAGAGGCCCTTGCGTACCGCCTGCAAGTCCTCGGTGACGGTTGCGGTGGTAAAGGTCCAGGCAAATGCGATCTGGTCGACCGACAGGTCGAAGCGACCGAGGAAGGGCTCCGCCGCTTGGAGGTCGGACTGCTGGTCGCGTGCATGGACCGCGGGGAAGGGAGACACGACGGACCGGCCGGCTGGGTCGGTGAGGCGATCGGTGAGCAGTACAGCGTGGATGCAGGCTTCCTCAAGCGGCCACAGGGGCCGCAGGGTGAGGGTGTTCGAGCCGCGGTCGTAGAAGGTCATCAGGTGGTCGGCAACACACTGGTCGTGCTCGATGCTGTTGTACAAGAGGCCGTCACAAGCCTTCGGGTCGATGAAGTTCGCCACATCGAGAATGCCGTCTAAATCGAGGTCTTCGCCAGGGTCAAGGCGGCCGTTTCCGTTGGTGTCTTCATTTCGCTGTTCGAGGATGAAGGTGCGGTCCTCGGCATGTTCGTCGAACAGGAAGAGTGGGTTGTCCCGCTCGTCGAGCACGTACCCGCGGGGGGCATCCGGGTCGGGAATGCGCTCGCCGCGGCCGAAGTTCACCACGGGGAATCGTCCACCACCCACGTCGAGTCCCACCGCTTCCCCGTAGCGATCGCAGTCCGGGTCCACATTGACCACCAATACGGCATCGTCTCGAAAGTCGTGGTTGTCGTTGTGGCGAGCGTGGAGGTCAGCCACGTCGAGTGGTGCGTCGAATGAGACGGTGATCGGGGCGGTGGTGCCAAAGCCATCCATCTGGTTGAAGATGGCCCGCGTGTCGCGCTCAAGGGCGGTTGGGGCGTCTTCGCTGATGTTGAGGCGACGGCCGGTGGGACTGGTGGGATCTCGGCGCGTGGCGGCATCGTTGGGCAGGGGAATCTCGGGCAGAGGAAGAGCCACTGCATCCCAAAGCACGACCGGACCGCCGGTTTGTTGGGTGGCGGCCCACCCTTCCGCCCGTGGACCACTGGGGTCACAGCTGAGAGCGAAGAGCGCGAGAGGCCAGGTTCGACGGATGGGGTTCATGGTTCACCACCGGAAGTCAACACCGCCGCGGATCAGCGCGGGGGTGCCGAGGTCGAGAGCGGAGAGGGCGGACCCGGGGCGAAGCACTGCGGCTTCGATGCCAGGGGTGAGTGTGAGCTGCCCAGGCAGTCGTGCGGTCCAGGCGATGGCAAGGTCGAGCTCGTGGCCGAGTCCTCGATCGTCGGGGGGGCCGTTGCCGTAGGTACGGTTGTATCCGCCGTAGAGGGCGGAGTGGTACACATCAACCACGTCGCCGGCGCCGCGCGCGGCCAGCCAGCCGAGGCGGATGTCAAGCGTGATGATGGGACGCCAGCGCACCAC
>CAJWOS010000072.1 GCA_913044235.1 uncultured Pseudomonadota bacterium | reverse complement strand
CAGCAGCGCCTGGAGGAGCACCGCGCCTGGCAGGATGCCGAGTTGGCCCGGGCACAGGGCAAGGCGGCGCCGGCGGTCCACGAGACGGCGGAGGCGGCGGCGGGAGCGGCGGCTGGAGCGGCGGCGGCGGCGGCGGCGACAGCTGGTAGTCCCCTGCGCCTGATTCTGCGCCCCGAGTCGTTTCTTCGACTCGGGGCGTTCTTGTTCTCGTTCTCGATCGGGCTTGTTCCTTTCCCAACTTGTTCACGACCCAGGCATCCCCAGCTCCCATGCGCTCCAGCCCGTCCGACGCCAGCCAGCCCCTTCGCGGGGTACGAATCCTCGACTTCACACGCGTTCTGGCCGGCCCCTACGGCACCATGCACCTTGCCGATCTCGGAGCCGATGTGGTGAAAGTGGAGCATCCCAGCGGCGGCGATGACACCCGCAGCTATGGGCCCCCCTTCCAAGATGGCATCAGCACCTATTTTCTGAGTATCAATCGAGGAAAGCGGTCCGTCGCACTCGATCTGAAGCAACCCGAAGCGCGCGCGACCGCGCGTGCTCTGGCTCTTAAAGCCGATGTGGTCTTCGAAAACTTTCGCCCAGGCGTGATGGAACGCCTCGGACTCGATGCCGAGACCCTACGCGCAGTGAAGCCCTCACTGATCTGCTGCACGATCCGCGCATTTGCCAACGCCAACGATCCACGGCCCGGCTACGATCTGATGATCCAAGGGCTGTCTGGAATCCCGAGCATCACAGGTCCAGTCGACGGTGAGCCCTACAAGTGCGGTGCTTCCATCGCCGACATGACCAGCGGCATGCACGCGGTCCAAGCGATCTGTGCGGCACTCTTTCATCGCGAGCGCACGGGTGAGGGAGCCTCCATCGTCATCCCACTGATGGACAGCCAACGCAGCCTGCTCACCTACCACGCAAGCGCATGGCTCAACGGCGGCAGCCCAAGCCAGCGTCGCGGCAACCACCACCCCTCCATCCACCCGTTCTGCGTCTTACCCACGGCCGACGGTCACATCTGTCTTTGTATTGGCAACGACAAGCTGTGGCGGGCATTCTGTGTGGTGGCCGGTGCCCCTGCGCTCGGCGATGACCCTCGCTTCGTGACCAATCGACTGCGGGTGGCCAACCGAGCCGCACTGGATGCCTGGCTCGAGCCCACCGTGGCCGCACGAACACTCGACGACTGGCTCCATTCCCTCGCAGCAGCCGGCGTGCCGGCCGGCCCCATGCGGTCGGTGGAAGAAGCGCTCGAAGACGCCGAGCTCGTGGCACACCCCCATCCGGTCTCCGGCACGCCAGTCCGCACCCTGCCCGTACCCATCCTGATCGACGGCGAACGTCCGACCACAGCCCGTGCCCCATCACTGCTGGGCGCCGATACTGCAGCCGTCTGCGCCGAGTGGCTCAAAAACCGTGACTGAGGCTGCTTCCGAGTGGTGGGTATACCTGCTGCAGTCCACGCGACTCCGTCGGTCCTACATCGGCATTGCGATCAATGTGGACCGGCGACTCCGACAACACAACGGCGACCTCGCCGGCGGCGCGCGCTCCACACGCAGTGGACGCCCCTGGACTGTGGCCCGGCGGCTGGGCCCCTTTCCCGACCGCTCGACCGCCAGCCGAGTGGAATATGCCTGGAAGCAGGTGCGGGGGCGACAGCGACTGTACTGGAACCCTCCGCTCGACAACGAGTGAGCGGTGCAGTCCCCAGTCTTCACCGCTCAGGCCGACTGCATCCGGTGGATTCGCATCAGCCCCTCCTCACCCGGAACCCCCACGCGCAAGGGAA
This sequence comes from uncultured Pseudomonadota bacterium, assembly GCA_913044235.1. Taxonomy (GTDB): domain Bacteria; phylum Myxococcota_A; class UBA796; order UBA796; family UBA2385; genus CAJWOS01. The sequence continues at coordinate 16,150 of CAJWOS010000072.1, read as the reverse complement.
AGCCGTAGTGACCGGTGGCCCGATGCACATAGAGACGATCCGGCCCACGCGACCAGAAGCCATGGTCGGGCACACTCGACACTCCACCGATGAAGGTCCACTTGGAGCCGAGGCTGAGCAGGCCCACATGCCCGCCGTGCGTGTGGCCCGACAACACCAGATCGGCCTCGCCCTCTGGCAAGTGCACAAAGGCGCCAGGATCATGCAACAGCACAATGCGCAGTGCACCCTCCGGCCGGGGATGCGCTGCGATCAGGCCCGCAAGATGCTCCGCCCGGTCGCGCCACTGAAAGTCGGCACCCACGATCTGCACGGGACCCACAGGCGTGTCGACCACCTCGGCCGCATCGACCAGCAATCGCACACCACATATGGCGAGCTCATGCGCCACCATCTGCGGTGACTCGTGGTCGTGATTGCCATGGCAGGCGAACACCCGCCCTTCCATCGCCTTGAGTGGAGCAAGGGCCTCGGCCAGGCAGCCCGGTGTGCCCTTGGACTCCATCGTGAGGTAGTCGCCCGTGAGCAAGATCAAGTCCGGGTGGGCATCTACAGCGCGCTGAGCGATGCCGCGCAACCGCTCCACCGACATGAAAGGCCCCAGGTGGGGGTCGGTGATCTGCACCACCCGCAGCGGTCGCTCCACTCGAGCCTCGCCATACGCCCGTCGCGCCAAGCCGGGAACTTCTGTGCCATCGAGAACCAGATCGATGTCTCGCCGTGGGTTTCGCAGTGACTGGACAACCCCCACCAGCCCCACTCCAAACGCCACCCACCATCCCGGTGCCGAACCGGTCACCGCCGCCCCGATGGACCACGGGATGGCCAGGAACATCGAGGCCACGAACCACTGGCTCGGCCACGAGATCAGTGCCCGCCACCACAGAGGGCGCAGAGCGGGCATGGTGAGAGCCACCATGTGCACATAGACCGTGGCTTGGGCCACCACGACCACCGGCAGCAGGCCGGCGTCCACCCATACCGACCACAGCCCAGCAGCAATCAGAGCATGCAGGCCCAGCAGCACTCCAGCGAAGAGTGCGAAACCCGAGCCGCGCCGCTGATAGATCCACCCAACGGTAACCAGAGTGCCGACGAAGAGGACCAGGAGTGCGGATGCAGACATGGAGGAGCCTCTCAGGAGATGGGAGGACCTTCACCCGGGAGACGGGAGCGTCAACGGGGAACGCGCAATTGGTTGCCCATGGGTACCCCCCACGAACCGCTCTTCAAGACACCGGTTCAGCGGGCCCGAACGCGACCAGGTTGTAGACCACCCAAACCTTGTCTGGTGTGACCCGATGCAGACACCGCATCTCGTCGAGCATGCCGTCTTCCAGGGCAGACGACCGCCGCCCCACTGCCTGGAAGTGAAAGGTGTCGAGCAGTGCATAGCAGGCCGCCACGCCGATCCCCTCCAGCGGATTTTTTGCCGAAAAACCCCTGCCAGCAACAATCTGACCACACGCCCGCAGCAGCTCGGCCTGAAGCTCTGGCTCGAGCTCGGTCGTGACCCGCCCCAACCGATTCTCCAGCCGGTACCGCCGAACCCCCTTCTTCTGCAACAGGCGCGCCTTGGACCGCACCTCGCTCCGCGCCACCTTCTGCTGGGCGGGGTCAGGCTTGGGGAGGCTCATCGGGGGCTCCAGTGAGGAGAGGATGACGAAGGGTGTGGGGGCGAAGATGGTGACCGTGGAAACGAGACCAACGGCACATGCTCACCCCAACAGCGCCTCAAGCGCCGCATACGCCGCCGGCACCACATCCCCGACCTTGTCGGGCTGGGAACCACCCGCCTGGGCAAAGTCCGGTCGACCACCACCACGCCCACCAACCACAGCCGCCAGCTCGCGCACCAGGTTGCCCGCATGGACCTTCTTCCCGGCCAGATCCTTGGTGACTGCCACCAGTAGGATCGCTTTCTTGCCTGCCGCTGCAGCCAGCACGATCACGCCGCTGCCCAGCTCGTCGCGGAGCTTGTCTGCCTGATCACGCAGACCCTTGGGGCTGTCGCTCACAGCAGCGATGACCTTGACGCCACCAATCTCGCGGGCACCCGACGAGAGGTTGTCGGCGGCGGCGAGGGCCTGGGCCCGCTTCATGTCTTCGAGCTGCTTGCGCAGGGCCTTGTTGTCGGCCTGCAGCTTGGCGATGGCGCCAGCCAGCTCGGCCGGGGAGGACTTGAGCGTGGACGAGGCCTCGGACAGGGCGGCATCATGGGCGCGCACGCGGGCCAGCGAACCGCGACCCGTGACGGCCTCGATGCGGCGGACGCCGGCGGAGACGCCGGACTCGCTGGTGATGCGGACCAGGCCGATGTCGCCGGCGCGGACCACGTGGGTGCCGCCGCACAGCTCGATGGAGGACGGGCCGATGGTGACCACGCGGACCACTTCGCCGTACTTCTCGCCGAACAGGGACATGGCGCCCATGGCCTTGGCATCGTCGATGGCCATGATCTCGGTGAGCACGCCGATGTTGGTGAGGACCTCCCGGTTGATGATGTCTTCGATGCGCAGCAGCTCGGCGTCGGAGACGGCCTTGTGGTGCGAGAAGTCGAAGCGCAGGCGCGCACCCGCCACGAGCGAGCCCCGCTGCTGGACGTGGTCGCCCAGGACCTCGCGCAGGGCCGAGTGCAGCAGGTGGGTGGCGCTGTGGTTGCGGCGGATGTCGTTGCGGCGGACGGCGTGCACGCTGGCCTGGACCTTGTCGCCGACGCGCAGGGCACCCCCGCGGGCGCTGCCGTGGTGGGCGTGCAGTCCGGGAACCGGCTTGCGGGTGTCGGAGACGGCGAAGGAGACACCACCGGCAGTCAGAGTGCCGGTGTCTCCCACCTGGCCGCCCGACTCGCCGTAGAAGGGGGTGCGGTCGAGGATGACCACGCCCTCGGCGCCGTCGGGCAGGGTGTCGACCTTGGCGCCGTCGTGGACCAGGGCGACCACGCGGGCGGCGTCGTCGAGGTCGGTGTAGCCGGTGAACGCGGTGGGGTGCTCCGCCAGCAGGCTGTGCCACAGCCGATCGACACCGGCCGAGCCCGAGCCCTTCCAGGCCGCACGCCCACGCTCCCGCTGGGCCTCCATCTCCTCAGAGAAGCCGGCCATGTCGACCTTGATGCCCTTTTCGTTGGCGATGAGTGCGGTGAGGTCGGACGGGAAGCCGAAGGTGTCGTGGAGCTTGAAGACCGTGGTGCCATCCAGCGTGCCGTCCGACACCTTGGCCAGCGCCTCGTCGAGCAGGGCCAGGCCCTTGTCGCGGGTCTCGCCGAAGCGGACCTCTTCGCCCTTGACCACCTCGCGGATGAAGGCCTCGCGCTCGCGCAGCTCGGGGAAGGCCTCGCCCATCTGGTCGACCACCGCCGAGGTGACGTGGTGGAAGAAGGGATTGGCACCCAAGCCGAGCTTGACGCCCCAGCGGATGGCCCGGCGGGCGATGCGGCGCAGCACGTAGCCGCGGCCTTCGTTGGACGGGATGATGCCGTCGGCGATCATGAAGGCGGTGGCCCGCGAGTGGTCCGCCAGCACGCGCAGAGCGGTCATGCGCTCTTCGTCGGCGGTCTTCATGTCGATCTTGGCCTGCTCGGCGCCCACGGCCATCAGGCCTTCGATGAGGTCGGTCTCGTAGTTGGTGGTGACGCCCTGCAGGATGCCGGTGATGCGCTCAAGGCCCATGCCGGTGTCGACCGAGGGGTTGGCCAGCGGCTGGCGGGAGCCGTCGGCGAACTGCTCGTACTGCATGAAGACAAGGTTCCAGAATTCCATATAGCGGTCGGACTCACCGGCCGGACCCTTCAGGCAGTCGCCCATCGACGGGCCGAGGTCGTAGTGGATCTCCGTGCATGGACCGCAGGGGCCGGTGTCGCCCATGCTCCAGAAGTTGTCCTTGTCGCCGAGCCGCTGCATCCGCGCTTCGGGCACACCAAACTTGCGGGTCCAGAGATCCCAGGCCTCGTCGTCGCTGTGGTGCACGGTCACCCAGACCTTGTCGAGGTCGAGCTTCCAGACGTCCTTGACGAGGGTCCACGCGTAGCCGATGGCCTCTTCCTTGAAGTAGTCGCCGAAGGAAAAGTTCCCGAGCATCTCGAAGAGGGTGTGGTGCCGCGGGGTGCGCCCGACCTCTTCGAGGTCGTTGTGCTTGCCCGACACCCGCAGGCACTTCTGCGACGTGGTGGCCCGCTTGTAGTCGCGCTGTTCTTTGCCCGTGAAGACGTCCTTGAACTGCACCATTCCAGCATTGACGAACATCAGCGTGGGGTCGTTGGGCACAAGGCTGCTGCTGGGCTGCACGCTGTGGGCACGAGCCCCGAAGAAGTCGAGGAACTCACGCCGGATCTGAGCACCGGTGCGATGGGGGGATGACGACACGAGAACCTCTCTGGCGAATCTCGACGACTGACTGGGGCCAAGGGATGGGTGCACCAACAGGGCAGCCCTCGAATGGGCGGCGGGACGGGAACACCGCGACAGCCGGCGGGGCCTAACCGGTCGGTCCGCGTGTGCGCCCTCATGGAAACGCCTTCCCGATCCGTCTCCCCGATCAGCGGTCGGCGACCCCCGCAGGCCCCGCGCCCAGCGCGCCCCACAGGGCAACCATGACCTCCTTCCAACCCGGACGTCTCGCAGCGCCAAAGCTGCAGATTTCGCACGATGCTCGCTTCGTTTCCATCGATGGAAGACAAACCGAGCTTTCGACGGCGGAGTCCACCCTCCTGTCGTGTCTCGTGGCCCATGCCGGCGAACCGGTGAGTCGGGCACGACTCCACTTCGCCCTTCGATCCAGCGGAAACGGGCGCTCGGTCCCGCCGCGCGCTGTGGACTTCGCCATCCGACGCCTGCGCCTGAAGCTCGAACCAAACCCATCCGTTCCGCAAATGCTCTTTACCGTGCGGGGCAAAGGCTACCGGTTCGTACCTCCCAACATTCGCGATGCACGCGCCCGTACCCGCGGACTTGAGCCTCTCGTGGCCGTCAAGCTCGCGTCCAGCTTGGTCCGCTCCCGCGGACTCATCCAGGTCTTGGGCGGATCTGCGCCTGCCCGAAGTGGGCTGGTGCGAGACGTCATCGACGAGCTTGGCGGACCTCCCCCCGGGGGCGTGCTCTGGGTTTCCGGGCGCTTCAGCACCCCCGACGAGCTTGCCATCGCGACCGCCACCGCCGGACGACCGGGCCTACCGGTCAACCTATCCCTCGTAGAACAGCTTCAAGCACGAGCTTCCACCATCGTGGTCATCGATGCCATCGCCAAGCCCTCCGACGACATCGCAAACCAGATTCGACAGTGGCGCATCGCCCTGCCGCACCTGAACTGGATTGTGATGACCACCCACCCGATGGCCCTCCCACACAACGGCATCCACGACCTCGGCCCGACGGCAAATGCCCACGACGCCGCGCGATACATCCGGACGCTCTCCCTCGATGCCCGGCTCATCCTCTCTCAGCTGCTCGCCTCACCAGGACCGGTAGACCTCGCCCTGGTGGACCACCAAGCCGACGCCACAGTACTAGAGGAGGTGGACCGGTCCGGGCTTGTGCGCATCAGTGGGCGGGACGCCGGTCGGCGCGCAACCCTCATCACTGGTGCCACCGCCACCGTGGCGGCTTCCCTCTCCACGTCGGACCAGCGCCACGGTCAGACAAAGGCGCGACGACTCGTGGAGACCCTGGTTCCGGACTTTCGGATCGATCGGCCCTGGGACCTCCTGACGCCTTCCCAAGAAGTCGCCGTTCAAGCAGCCCGGCACCACCCCCTGATCAACGGGGCCATCGACGATGCCATCGTTCACCGCCGGTCGCGAGACCTCCACGTTGCGACCTCGGCCATCAGCCTGATGTGCGGCTGCATGCCCCGCGCCCTCACCGGTGACTGGCTGCGCACGCGAGGACGAAGACTGCTGGAGGGTCCCCATCTTCCAGGGCACGCTGCGATGGTGCATCTCGCACTCGCCTGGCTGGAGACCGTGCCGTTCGAGCCGCTGTTCATCGGCATGCCCAGCCACCAGAGACCCGAGCGCCCCCGATCAATGGCCGCGCATCACCTGGAAACAGCCCGACGACACCTGCAGCAAGCCCAAGCGCTTGCTGAGGAGCATGAACTGGAACACCTCCAACATGCCATGCTCATTCTGCGTGCCTGCTGGGCCGTGGAGCAAGGTCGACCCGACGAAGCGCGCCCCCTGGCGCACGAAGCCCGCTTGACGCACCAGATGAGCGGTCAGGCCACCGGACAAGCCCTGGCATCCCTACTGCTCGCCGAGCTGTGCACTCGACGGGGGGAAGCACACGCTGGCGACCGCTGGCTTTCCGAGGCCATTCCCCTCCTCGAGACGCATCATCGGCCCAACCTCGCAGCCCAGGTTCGCGTGGCTCTCGGGCGCATGGCTCTGGCCAAGGAGGACACCACCCAAGCCGCGCTGCACCTCGATGCAGCCCTCGTCTACGGTCGCAGCCAAACGGACCGAACCTTGGTGGCTCTCGCGGCCGATCTCATGAGTGAAGTGGAGCATCGCGCCGGCCGCACCAGCGAGGCCGCCCTGCGGCGACGAGAAGCCCGTCGCGCCCTCTTACGCCTCGGCAATCCCCGCCTGATCGGGATCCATCAGGAATTCCGCCAGTCGACCGACCGCGTGGGCTGACACTCGGGCACGCGCTCTGCGTGCCGGGGTCTCGCCAGACACCGTCGGGGGCAACGTGATACCCGCGCCGCGGTGCCGGGCGTCACGCCATGTTGACCGCTACGCGCACAGGTGGAGTCGACATGTCGCTTGGTGTCTGGATCCTCGGTGGTTTGGTGGTGGCTTGGCTGCTGGTCCAGCTCAAGACCAGTCGCCCAGATGGCGACCTCGTTCGCACCCACCCGTTTCGACGCATCATGTTCTTCATCATGACCAAGCGAAACGAGTCCATCGTCTTCTTCGATGAGAAGATCGATGCAAGGCCATTGCTCGCCTATCTCGACCACGTACGACCCAAGCTCGAGGCCAACATCACCCACTGCGTGGTCGCCGCCGGAGAGATCGGACTTGCCGCCAACCCTCGACTGAACCGCTTCGTGGTGGGCAAGCGGCTCTACCAACGTCGGGGGCGATTCTTGTCCTTCTCGATGAAGCGCCGGTCGCTGTCTGCCGATGGCGTGCACAAAGAAAAGCTCGCCACGGTAAAGCTCGAGTCGAGCAAGCAGCGCACCTTCGCGGAGTTTGTGCGCGAGGTCAACGGCCAAATCACGGAGAACCGGAGCGGCAAGAAAACCTACGCCGACAAGGAATTCGCATTCTTCAATGCCCTGCCGCGCCCTGTGTTCGAGGCCGCCGCTGGCCTGCTTGGGTGGGCCGACAAAAACAATCTCCTCCCCGGCTTCTTCATCGAGACCGATCCGCTCTACACCAGCATGTTCATCGCCAACCTGGGCAGCCTCGGCATGAACCCTGGCTTCCATCACCTCTACGAGTATGGAAACTGTCCGCTGTTTTGCATGGTGGGAAAGATCAACTCCGAGCTCAAGATGGAAGACGGCAAGGTGGTAGAGGTGCCCATCCTCCACCTTCGATACTCGTACGATGAGCGCATCGACGACGGCCTCACCGGTCGAAACGGCATTCGAGCCATGTCCCGAGTCCTCGCCGATCCGGCCCGTTGGCTGGGCTGCATTGAAGACGACGGCAGCGACACCCAGCCCCTCTGGCCACGCGACGACTGGGCCTCCGACGGATTTCAGGTCTGGGAGTGACCGGACGGTCCCCGCTCCCCCGATGGTGCATGGCGGGCCACGGGATGGGCTCGCCCGATGCCCCGCAGGGGGGAAGCTCCCTCAGTGCACCGCCCACAGCAGGCCGGCGATGCCGGGACGCGCTTCGAACGATGCTCCCTGGTCGGCGTCGAGATCGTCGCGCAGCAACTGCGCCAACGCAGCGGCCGATGCCCGGGCAGTCTCGGCCTCTTGCGGGTTGTCCGACGTCTCCGCAAGCGACATCCAAGCCCGCAGCGCCCAGCATCGAAGCCCACGCGACGCGGTGACCGAAGCGACGTTGCGTGCAGCGGTGGCCGTGCGCTCGATACTACCGAGAAGCAGCCACGTGTCGGCGACATCCAGCTGCGCCTGCATCCGCCGTGGGAGCGGCAACAAGGGCAGGCGCCGGAGGATCTCTGCCAAGACCTGGCGGGCCTCTCCATCTTCGCCCGACATCGCAAACACGCGGGCCTGCAGCGAGCGCAGCAGCGCTCCATACGACTCGGGATCGGCTCGCTCGGCAGTATGAAGGCCGAAGTCGATCTGCACCCGCGCTGCCTCGATGTTTCCGCGGTCCAGATGAATGCGGGCGAGGTAGTAACGAGCCGCGACGGTGTCCCCGCCTCCGCCAATGTCGAGCAGAGCCTCGAGACACGCCTGAAAGTCTGCGGCAGCCGAACCCACCTGCCCCATTTCCAGCCGCACCATGCCCCGCACCCGCAGCACGAAGGCTTCGCCTTCTCGGTACAGCACAGCCCTCGACAGCCCGAGCGCCTCCTCGATGCGAGACAGTGCCCCCGCCAGATCCCCCTGCAGACAGCGCAGCTCCGCCTGATTGCCAAGCGCTACCGCTTCATCACGCTTGTTGCCGAGCGCCCGGTTGATCGCACCGGCTTCGGACAGGCCCGAGGTCGCCGCGGCCAGCTGCCCGCGGGTGGCATGGACCGCAGCGAGAGCATTGTGGATGTTGGCACGGCTCGCCTGCATCTCCGGCCCCTGCGCAGACCGCAGAGCCTGACTCGCAAGGTTGTGGCAGGTGTCGAGATCGCCGCGCTCCCAGGCAAACACCGCCAAGCGATGCAAGGCGTCTACGATGACCTGCCGGTCTCCCGACGCCTGCGCTCCCGCCAGAACCGCTTGCACCATCGCCTCGCCTTCCTCTTCGAGTCCGAGCCGGCGGAGGGTGGAGCCAAGGTTGAGGCCGGCCGAGGCCGCGAGTGGATCGTCGCCCACCACCAGAGCCGCGCCACGAAGCGCCGAGAGCGACTGCCGCGCATCCAGCCACCGACCCTGGTTGTACAGGATCAGGCTGCGCACCTCGAGGAGGTCTACGCGGCCGCGGGTGAAGTCAGCGGTCGAGACCTCTTCCTTCGCAGCGGCCTCCACTTTGCGAGCCTTCTCCACCACGGCCTCGGCCTCGCTCACCAGCGAGCGGTTCCAGTGCACCTTGGCCGCGCGCGTGAGGTACATCCACGCTGCACCCGCTTCACCCGCGAGCCGGAAGTGCTCCCCGATGGACTGCGCTGCCAAGGGGTTCTCGCGGTGTGCAGCTTCCAAGGAGCGCGCGAGTGAGGCGTGCCACCTCTTGCGCCGCAGCGGCGAAATGTCGCGGCGAATCACTTCAAGGTCACGGTTCTCACTGAACTCTACAACCGATCGGAGCCCCACTCGACGCTCTACGATGAGCCCCCGGTCGATCAGGTCGTCGAGGTGATCGAGCACCGCATCCGCCGCATCCCGATCCCGAGGCTCGGCATCGGCCACCGGACCCGACCACTCGTGGCGACGAGCCGCATCGAGCAGCACGTTGACGTCCATTTCGTAGCCATGCAGCGACAACGCCTCGAGCAGCGACCGCTCGCCATCGGGAATCTGGCGGACGCGACGCGCCACCGCCTCGCGCACCGACTCAGGCACTCGGGAGTCTACGGGAACCACCTCAGTTGCGAGGTCTTCATCGTCGAAAACGCCCCTTTCGGGCGTGTCTCGAAGCGTCTGTAGCGCCTCGACCACCAACAGCGGCGTTCCGCTGGTCTCCACAAGGAGATGACGCACAAAGACATCATCCACCCGCTCCGCACCGAGCACCTTCCGGCTCAGCTCGAGAAGTGCCGCATCCTGCAGACCCGGCAGCTCAACCCGAAGCGGTGCCAGCCCGAGCTCCGTGCCGTCGCGGAACCCACGGAGCGTGGGCGTGGGCACATCGGTCCGAACAGTGGCGACGATGAGCAGTGGCAGTCCATCTCGCGCGATGCACGTTCGCGCGAGGTACCCGAGCAGCTGCAGCACGGGCAGCGGTGCATGCTGCAGGTCGTCAAATGCGAGAATGCCAGGTCCGAGCTCCAGCAGTCGAACCAAGCCGGCCCGGATCCCATCAAAAAGGCGGTAGCGGAGATCGCCAGCCAGTCGGTTGCCCCCTTCGGTGAAGGTGCGAATGGCGTGTCGAAGCTGCTTGTGACTCTCTGCACCCAAGTCGCGCTCGAGGTCGTCGGCGATCTTCATCAGCGCCTTGAACGCACCTTGATTGGGTGTGAGCCGTGCGCTGTGGGCGGGGATCCCGATTCGACGTGCCTGCTGCAGAGCGGCTTCGAGCATCCGGGTGCGACCATGTCCGGCCGCACCTTCTACCAGCACCACGCCACCCGAGCGCCGGGTGAGTCTCGACACGGCGTCTTCGAGCAGGCCGAGCTCGAACTCCCGTCCCACCAGGGGGATGCTGTCATCGCCCATGGTGTCGAGGTCGCGGTCGCCGAGGTCGGTTCGAGACAGCCGACTGAGAATGTCGCTGGCCGCCTGAAACCGCTCCCGCGGTGCCTTGCGCAGCAGCCGTAGGCAGATGTCTTCGAGATGCGGCGGCACGCTCGGCACCAGCTCAGAAGGCCGCCGAGGCTCAGTCTCTCGATGCTGCGAGAGGTACCCGGCCATGTCGCGGGCGACGAAGGGCCGGCGCCCCGTGAGCATGGCGTAGAGAATCACACCGAGACTGTACAAGTCGCTGCGGTGGTCGATCGGCGCGCCGCTGATCTGCTCGGGGGAGGCGTAGGCCCAGGTTCCCACCAGAGTGCGGCTGACGATGGCATCGGCCTCGGGGTCGAGCTCCTTGACGATGCCAAAGTCTGTGAGCTTGCAGCGACCGTGGGCATCCACCAGCACATTGGACGGCTTGAGGTCACGGTGCACCAGCCCCCGACGGTGGATGTAGCCGAGAGCCTGTGCAACATCCGCGAGGGCATCCTCCGCGCGCGCCCAGCGCTCCGCCACCTTCAGCCGCTTCCAGCTCCGGATCTCTTGGTGTAGGTCACGACCGTCGACGAACTCCATCGTGAAGTAGGGATGCCCCTGGATGTCGCCGTAGTCATCAACCTGAACAATGTTGTCGTGTCGAAGGCGGGACAGAGCACGGAACTCGCGCTTGAACCGAACCAGCCCGGAGCCCCGTCGGTTGGACCGGAGCACTTTGAGCGCAATGGGCCGCGCTTCGAGGTCGTGCGCCAGCAGCACCCAGGCCATCCCGCCCTTTCCTACGGCGCGGTCGAAGGTGTACGCACCGATCGGATCCCCGTGTTCAAGCCGAAGCTCGCCCAGGTCAATGGACTTCGACTTGCGTGGATGCAAGGAAAGCTCTGCGGGGGAAGGGCGCACGGACGCTCCAGAGGCCCAGCCTACCGACAGGAAGGGACACAACGCATCGAAAACCAGAGAAAAGAAGGGCGAGATTCCCCACCAATGAACCGTTCTGGTGAAGGTCGGAAACTGAACGAGCCCTGATCAGTGGTGCCCACCGACATCGCGCGTTGGCCCACATTTGTCAAGCAAGGCGACGGCTGAGGGCCGGGGGACCCACTCTTGCTGCTCAAGACTCCCTGCCGTCGAAGAAAAATAGACGCCTTCCCAGGGCGATGCTCGAGACAGACTCCCAGACCCCAGCCACTCCACGGTCTCCCATCGGCGTAGCCCCCCTCCAAATCTTTCTCGTCATCGCAAATGGCAAAGGTTTTTCGCTCCTGATCCGTTCCTGTCTTTGCAGGTGCCCTCTCCAAATCTCCAGGAGCCCCCATGACATCGATCGTCGCTGCATTCGTCGGGCTCTTTGTGATGTCTGCCATCGGACCATTCCTCGCTCGCGCCGCCGTTCGTCTGTTGCATCGCGTGCCCGCCCTCGGTGCCATCGCCACCCTGGGTCTTTTTTTTGCGTTCGCCGACGCCGACGCCGGTGCTCCCGGAGCGCAAGACACGCTGGCAGCGCCCTCGATCTTCCAGGCCAGCACCAGCCAATCCGTTGGCTGGTCACCCGATCATCCTCGTCAGCGGACCACCACCGACGAAGAGATGGCGAGCGTCTACCGCAGCGAGCGCGGGCGCTATCTTGCGGAAATCGAGTCGGTAAAGCAGGCCGTCGCAGAATTCCTGGAGCGCTGAGCCCGGCTCACGCGGTGGCCCGGCCCCAGTCTTCAATCCGCCATCCCCGCGACTTCGCGAGCCGCTTCAAACGCGGGTCGGGGGCCACACACACTGGATGGCCCACCGCTTCGAGCGCCAGGCGGTCGGTGTAGGAGTCTGTGTAGAAGGTGCACTCAGACAGGTCTACGGAGTGCTCCACCGCACAGGCAGTCGCATGGTGCACCTTGCCGTCGCCGTAGCACAGCGGCTCGCGCATGCGTCCGGTGAACCGACCGTCGGTCACCTGGAGCTCGTTGGCCAGCACCGCGTCGAACCCGAGAGCATCTGCTGCATTGTCGGCCAGCTGACGAGACGCTGCGGTGAGCAGTACCAACAGGTCGCCGGCCTCGCGGTGCCGCTCGATGACCTGCAACGCGCCCGGCCGAACTGTGGGCGCCACATCATCGGTCCAGAACCGAGCCACACGCTCGTCGAAATCTCCCACCGGATGGCCTTCCAGCGACGAAATGGCGTCCCGCAGGACGTCGTCCATTCGAGCAAAGCCCAAGCGATACTGTCCGAGCCACCACGCCGACTGCACCAGATCGCGCAGCCCGAGCCGCCCCGCCCGATGCTCAGCCCGCACCCAGGCACGGGCCGAGTTGATCGACAGCACGGTCTTGTCGAGATCGAAGAAAGCGATGGCCGACATGCGAGGCCTCCTCACGCACGGCGCGGGTAGCGCAGTCCACGGCAGGCCGACAAGGCGAAGTCACGCGCTCGCCCCATGCCTCACCGCATGCCCCCCGAGCTCGCAGTCGCTCAGCCCGAACGTCTGCACCGGTGAAGTCTCATCGAGGGTCCGGGCTTCGCCCGTAGTCGACCTGCCACTTCAGCGGACGCGGCATGTTCTCCGACGAAACCGTCACGGAAAGCCGCAAGCCTGCTTCTGAGCGCTCGAAGTGGTTGACCCGCTTCCCCGCCCCGCCCTGCCAGGACAGAATCACTGCTTCATCGGTGACCTCGACCGTGCCTTGAACCGGTTGGCCAGCCGGATTCGTGGTCTGGTACGGCTGGCCGTCTCGTGGCAGCACATGCACCGGACCGCCGTCGCAGCCCAATCGGACCACCGTGGGTTCCACGGAGAGCACATACTCCCCGCACACCTTCGTGACTCCCGACAGCTTTCGCCGGGCAAGCTCGCGGATCATGATGTTGAGGTCCGAGACCACATCACCCACGGCCTGATCCAGGTGCTCTTGAAGCTCTGGACCGGGTGTCTGCTGGGTCCAGGTGCCCTGCACCGAATGGGGAGAAGCGGCGGCCTGTGGCTCTGTGGCCTGTCCGAGCATCATTCCCGAGAGCAAGATCACAGCAAACAAGAGCACCTCCGGCAAAATCTTCTGGCGCGAACCAAAGCCCGTGGCCGCGCCGTCCCAGTCAAGACACCGTACCGATCCGAATCCGGCACTGGTGACGATACGCCCGGTCGGGCGTGTAGATCACATCGCCGAGGTGCGGCAGAGCCGCAGCACCCGGCGGGTCGTGGTCCTCGATGCAGATACCCGACCAAGGGCCCACCTGGGGCCAGCCCGGCACACCTTCTGCCAGTCCTGCGCCATCGTAGATCTGGACCCCCGGACGGTCGGTCCAGAGCGCGAGCTCCAGCGCCCCATCGCTGGCGCGCAACACCACAGGTGCTCGCCGAGGATCTCGCTCGGGTCGAAAGCCAAAGTAGTGATCGAGGGCCGAGCCCTTACCAGACAATCCGATGTGGCGAAGCACGCGGTAGTCGCGGGACGTGCCCGACACCGGAGTCCAGGCTCCCGTGGGGCACTGGTGCTCGTTGAGGACAAGCGTTCGGTCGGCGTCTACGCGCAATCGGTGGTCGAGAATGGTCCCCTGTCCATCCAGGTTGAAGTACAGGTGCTGGGTGAGTGCCAGCGGTGTGGGTCGATCAGTCGTGGCGCCGATGTCGAGGTGAAGAGTGTTGTCCTCAAGTCGCCAAGACAGTCGAACCTCCACCCGTCCAGGAAAACCCATCGCACCATGCGGACTGACATGGGAAGCATGGACCGCGCACTTGGACCGATCGACCTCCAGCGACCAGACCTGGCTCGACCAGCCGTGCCGCCCTCCATGCAAGCACGACGAGCCCTCGTTGGCATCGACCGTCACCCACTCGGCGCCCACCCGCACCCGGCCACGCGGGATTCGATTCGCCACGCGTCCGACCACGCAGCCAAGATACTCCCGGCGACGGGTTAGACGGTCCAGCTCCGTGGCTCCGAGCACCACAGACCGCAGCCCCGTCGCTGTGGGAACGCGCCAGCCCACCACTGCAGCGCCCAGGCCGATCACGTCGACCTCAACGCCCGTGTTCGACACCAGCCGCACCAGGTCCACCGCCTTGCCGTCGATGTGGCCCAGAGTCGAGCGCACATCCACCTCCCGTGTCGCGGCCCAATCGAGAGTATCTCACAGCTGGGTCCACGCTTCGTCCATGCCCAAGCACCCCATCGGACGCTTTCACATCGCGCGAGCCCATGCATTCATCGGCGGGCGCGCATCCCGCGACGAGACGCCACTGCCGACAAGCCATGACGTTCCGGCCCCGGCAAGCCCCGAGGCGAAGCCATCACTGCCGCAGTCTTGCGCTCCGGCAAAGCCACATGGAACAGGACGTCCATCCGGGTCGCAGGGGTGGCGCGACGACGACTGCGGGCCGAGGAGGAGTGGGAAGGCATGGATGCTCCTGGGAGCGCTGCTTCGAAGCAACACACTTCGTTGTGCGTCCCACTCCATCTTTGCCGCTCCGGGTCAACCGCTCACTAGCCACCCGATAGCACTCGCCCTCAACGCAGCACCCGGGGCTTCGCGCGGCTGGTAGGACGCCGGAACACACCGGTCTTCCCCACCACCACCTCGGCCTCCTCAAACACCATTCGGATGCTCGGCAGCAGGGCCTCTCCCACCCGCTCCATGGCCTCGCGCGCACCTCGAAGTGCACCCTCGGAAAGCTCCAGACGCCCCATTACCAAGACGGTTCGTGCATTCCATGCATGCGCGAGAACCGCCAGCTCGGCTGAAGCTCCTGGCTCCGTCGATATCGCTCGGCCAAGCAGCGCATGCGCACTCTCGGGGTGTCCACCCACGAGCAGCACGCCACCGGTCCAGGCACGCGCAAGACCCGTGATTCCAGCATCTTCGGCCGGCGCCACCGCGATCGCCCGATTGAAGTCTGCGCTTGCTTGCGCAAGTTCCATACGCACCATGAACACAGCGCCCCGAGTGACCAGAGCCGTCGCTAGTGCACGAGGGCATCCCGTTGCATCCGCGATCGCGACCGCCTGCTGGGCCGGGCGACGCGCCTTGTCGGGCTCCCCAGCACCCAGCCACGCTTCTGCTTCGATGCAGTGCGCACGCACCTTGAGCAAGTCCACAAAGCTGAAGTGCGCCGTCTTCAGCGCTCGGCCGCATGCCGCGAGGGCTTGATTGTGCTTTCCGAGTCGCACCAGGACTTCTGCTCGCTCCAGCTCGAGGCGCGCGAGAACCGTCGAGTGGATTCCATTGGGATAGTCAATTGAGACTCGATTCAGCGCCATCTCACAGTCGGTGACTCGACCCATCATCCGCAGGGTCATGGCCTTCAGGATGGCATCCCAGGGCCGAAGCGAGCCCGATGCGGTCGTGGCATCACGCGGCTTACCATCGTGCGGGACGGAAGCACCATCCGCGATCAGCGCCCACGGATCGAGGGCGCGGATATAGTCCAGACAGCACGACAACTGCAGACGCTGGAGCTCCGAGAGCCCATCACCAACAGAGACCTGTCGCAGCGCCATGAGCGCCCGGGAGCGCGAGCCGCCGCCCCGAACCGACAACAACGCAGCGACGCAGGCGGTGAGCACATCGGTGGCGATCGCATCGCTGTTGTAGAGATCTTCCGCTACCGATCGGGCGAGGTGGTGCCCCGTACCGGCACCGTAGGCCACATCAACGAAGAGCCGAGCATCGCGGTACGGGCCCACGAGCGATGCCCGGGCCT
>CAJWOS010000071.1 GCA_913044235.1 uncultured Pseudomonadota bacterium | reverse complement strand
TGTGGACGAGCCATATCCATCGCCATCGGCATCGGTGTAATAAGTTACTTCTCCGGTTGCACCGGCTTCATCAATCTCTCCATTACAGTCGTTGTCCAAGCCATCGCACCGCTCGCCCGCGCCGGGGTAGCTCGAGGCGTCGAGATCGTTGCAGTCAAAGTCGTTGTCGACCCATCCAGGCTGCAGATCGCACCCCTCACGCGGCTGCGCAGGATTGCCCACACCGTCGCCGTCGGCGTCGTCAAAAAACACCAACAGGACACCGTCATCGACGATGCCGTTGCAGTCGTCATCCAGGCCGTTGCAAACTTCCAACGCCAGGGGGGAGATGCTCGCATCGCTGTCGTTGCAGTCGTCTTCGAAGGGCACCCCATCACCGTCGGAGTCCACCATCAAGGGCTCGATGGGGGCCTCAACTGCCGAGCCGGCATCGCCCGGCTTCGCCTCGCCATCGCAAGCCACCAAAAGACCCGCAACCACACACAGAAAATTGGACCTGTCGCGCACCGCAGCCTCCATGCCCGCCAGTGTAGCCGGAACTGCTGGTAGAGTGCAGCCCCGCATCAGGCCCATCGTGCTTCCCACACTCCTCCTCGCCGTCCTCCCCACGCTCAGCGCCGCTGAGCCGACCTGTGCCCATCACACTCCCGAGCGACAACCATTCTTCGGCGACCTGCATGTGCATACCGCCCTGTCGCTCGACGCCGCCACGCAGGGAACCCGCACCCGTCCCGCCGACGCCTACGCCTTTGCGCAGGGGGCTGCGCTCGGAATTCAGCCATTCACCCAGGCCGGCGAGCCCACACGAACACTGCAGCTCGCGCGTCCCCTCGACTTCGCCGCCGTCACCGATCACGCGGAGCTGATGGGCGAAGTCGCCGCATGTACCGACCCAATCTTCGACCCCTACCTCTCGCTCGGCTGCAAGATTTACCGCGCCTATCCACGCATCACCTACTTCTGGATGAACACACAATCGAGCCTGCGTCACCGCCTGCGCTTGTGTGGTCCCGACCGAGTCGACTGCAAAAACGCCCAGCTCGAGCCGTGGGCGGAGGTTCGAGCAGCAGCAAATGCCGCCAACGAAGACACCGGTAGCTGCGGCTTCACCGCATTTGTCGGGTACGAATGGACCGGCATGCGCAGCGGCGGCAACATCCATCGAAACGTGATTTTCGCCACCGACTCGGTACCGGACCAACCCATCGACTTCTACGCGGCTGGCACCGCACTCGACCTCCACACACAACTGCGGGACTCATGCACGCCAGACACTCCCTCCGCCGGCTGCGCATACGTGGTGATTCCGCACAACGGCAACCTGGCGAACGACACCATGTGGACCACGCACGAGTCCGATGGCCGTTCGCGGTTCCCCGATGCCGAGGCGGCCCGACGCTGGGCAGAGGCTGAGCCCATTGTGGAAGTGATGCAACACAAGGGGCAGTCCGAGTGCTGGCCCGGCAGTACCGATGAGCAGTGCAGCTTCGAAGCTCTTCCCTACAGCACCTTTCCCGACAAGTACTTGCCTGGCGGTGGACCGCCTCCAGCCGATGCCGGATTCGCTCGAGAAGTGCTGGCCCGCGGTCTTCGGCTCGAGTCAGAGCTGGGCGACAACCCATTTCTGTTCGGATTCATCGGCAGCACCGACACACACCTCGGAGCCCCCGGAGCCGCTTCAGAGACCGAATTCACAGGCCATGGCGGTGCAGGAAAGCCGGCCAAAGACGGCAGCATTCAGGGGCTGGTGGATGAGCTGGAGTTCAACCCTGGAGGCCTGGCCGGCGTATGGGCCGAAGAAAACACACGGGCGTCTCTCTTTGCCGCTCTGCAGCGCCGTGAGGTGTTCGCCACTTCAGGACCACGGATGGCGGTGCGCCTTTTTGCCGACACGCAGCAAGCCCTCCCTGGCAATCTCTGTGAAGCATCGGACCGCGCCACCACCGCGCTTGCAGAGGCCCATCCGATGGGCGCGCGACTGCCCGCCTCTGCGCAACCGGTCACCCTGTTTGTGGAAGCCAACGCCGATCCGCAAGGCGGCCTGCTGCAGCGAATCCAGGTGGTGCGCGTGACATGGGAGAATGGACAGATGACCGAGGAGGTGGTCGACGTGGCGGGAGATCAGCGGGGCGCGGTCGATCCGGCAACCTGCGCATCAGACGGAGCCGGCTTCACCCAGTTGTGTGCGACGTGGACCGATCCGACACCGCCACAGCAAGCCGCCGCCTACTACGCCCGTGTGCTGGAGACACCTTCCTGTCGCTGGAGCCAGCACGCCTGCCGCGCCGCAGGGGTGGACTGCTCGAAGGATGTGCCCCGTGCCTGGAGCGCCTGTTGTGACGCCGCCCATCAGCCCGTGATTCAAGAGCGCGCGTGGTCCTCTCCCGTCTGGTGGAACCCAACGTAAGCCGAGCCTTCCTGACGATGGGCCCATCTTGCAGACAAGCGGCGGCGAAACGCCCAGCACGCCACGCCCCTGGATGGCCGCTCGATACACCGAGCGGCTTCGCCGATGGTCACCCCTCAGCGCTTCCGCTTGCCTTTGCCCTTGCCTTTGCCCTTGCCCTTGCCCTTGCCCTTGCCCTTGCCACGCTTTCCGGCGTTGTCGTCTGCACCGGCCGCCTCTGGGGCTCCGGCGCTGGCTCCATCCGCCCCGGATCCAGCGCTGCCTTTGGCCGGGTCTGCAGCACCCGCCGCCGCCTCAGCCGCACCGGCAGCAAGCTTCTCCATGCATGCCGTCATCTTTTCCACGGACTGGGTGAGCCGCTCGCCATCCTCTGCGCCTGCTGCTGCGTAGTCCATCGCGTGGTCGACCATCCACTGAGCCTGCTCTTGCTGCACCTTCTCCACACACTGATAGTCGGCACATGCACACATCTTCGAGGTGAACTGGTCTTGCATGTCGAGCGCGGCCCCGCCGTCCCCCAACATCCCACAAGCCAGCGAAGAAACAAACACGACTGCCGCGGAACCAAGCAACTTACGACCACGCATGGACACTCCAAGGAAAAGAATTCCCGAGGACTATATGCGAAGCGGCGCCGCGGGGTGGCTTCAGTCCTTCTCCGGCTGAAGACGGCGCAGGCCGGGAGCGGTGTGAACGCTCGTGCGACGCCTGGAGGCCCTCCTCCCAAATGCAACGACCGCTTCGCAAGGACGCCGTCCCAGCGTGCCGCGAAGCAGGAAGGGTCTGCATGACGGCGATGCCGAACCCGAGCCCCATCCGCACGCCACCCGGCGAACGTTCCGGTCGAGCGCCGCTCAAGCACCCGCCCTCGGACCGGGGGTACACGACAACGAGAGTTTCCGTGGAGCACCACATCACAGGTGGCCACATGCGACATGCTGATGCATGGTCTGGCCCCGCGGCTGTTCTCGTCCACCGCATTCGACAGCCCCGCAGCAGGAGAGCGACGGCCGACGACATGCGCGCCCTGCTGGAGCGCCATGCCACCCACCCCCTCGCGCTCGAGCGCCTTCGAGACCGCATCATGCCGCTCTGCGACGCCGACGCCGCCCAGCAGGCGGTCCGATCCGGCGGACTGTCGGTTCGGATCGTGCCCAGCTGCGATACCGCAGACTGATCCAGGGTGGATTCGGGGTACAACGCTCGCGCAACCTCATTCGAGCTCGGTCGTGCATCCTCCCATTCTCCAGCGCCTATCAATGGACAGTTCCTGGTGGCTGCACATGGGCTCCGTGCGGATGCTGATCGACCCCTGGCTGGTGGGCAGCGAGGTGGACTATTTCAGATGGTTCAACACGCAGTGGCACCGCACCCCACCCATCGAACCCAAAGACCTACCCGACTGGGACATCGTGGTCATCACGCAAAAGTACCCCGACCACCTTCATCCGGAGACGCTACGCGCGCTCAACCCTACGGAGGTGTGGGCACCGGGGCACACCCACGCCACCCTCAAGCGACTCCTGCCCGCTGCCCGCCTGGTTGATCCACGCAGGGGCCCGCTGCTGCGTGCCCACCTCAAGGTTCGCTGGCTGGAGAGCACCCGCCGACTCGATCCGATCTACGAAGGTGTGGTGTTCGACGACGGCACCGTCAGCATTGTGCTCGCCCCCCACGGCCTCCAGGTCACCCCCGCGCACCAGACCATCTTCCAGGGGATCTCTCCCTGCGCCGCACTGGTGGTTCCTCTGCGTCGCTACGCCTTACCCACTGTCCTTGGTGGCGCGGTCGCGCCAGGTGCCGGCAATGCCAAGGCGCTCCTGGATCTGGTCAACCCCGCGCAAGTGATTCCCACACACGACGAAGACAAGCACGGCAGCGGACTGATCCCCCGGCTCGCGCACATCACACCCTTCGACCCCAATCATTGGCCCGAGATTGCTGAAAGAGTCCGAAAACTCGGCAACTACGCGCCCATCACACTCGGCCGGTCGCTACCTGCACCGAGATGATTGTGCACAGCCGTGAGCGCAGACCCAACGTGTCACCGACCTCCCCGCCCCTCCTCGTCGGCCGGGGCAAACAGGCGCTCCGCCGTTGCGCGATCGATTTCCTTGAACGTGGCTCGACAGGTGGCGATGGTCCGGCCTTGATGAAGACCGGTCCCGGTGAGGTGAAGGATGGGAAGGGCCACTCGCGACACGCGCGCATCGAACCGAATGGGCCGGTGGAGCGGAGTGGGGTGCCGGTACTCGACCGTGAGCTCGATCGTGAGCGCTCGGTGGCCCGACCAGACCACCGCATGCCCGCACATCTGATCGAAGATGCTCGCGACCACGCCGCCGTGAGCTATCCCGGGCGCCCCCACAAACCGCTCGTCAAGGGTCACCTCACAAGTCGAGACCCCGTCTCGGTGGGTGATGCGCAGCGGTGGCGCCACCGGATTGCACTGACCAACCAGGGCGCCACGGTCCACGTAGCGCTGGATGTCATGGGGGTAGGTCCGGTCTGTCCAAGCCGCGCCCGACGTTTTCTGCGCGCCGGCCAGGAGCGCGGCGGCAGACCGCACCAGTCCTTCCGCACGCGCGAGCGCATCACCATCCACCTCCGAAGTGATGCAGCGCTCAGAGAGCACTCGAATGGCACCGGCGAGGGCCCGACGCGAAGCCCACTCCCCCGACACCACCTCGGGAGCAGCCCAGTATGGTGGCTTCTCCGACATCAATCGAGCAACCAACCGGTATCTACGGGCAAGACCGCACCGTGGATGGACCGGGCTGCATCGCTCCCACAGACAGCCACGTCGGACGCGACCTCCATCGACCGTCGATGCCCAGAAATGGTGGGGAAGACCGATACAGAAAGGCTCATCCCAGCAGCCGAGGGCATTTCGCAGGGATGCATCCGGAAGGGCGCACAGCCTCTGTTGAGGACGCGACCATTCCGGTTCGGCGACATGATGCTCCCGAGACGGCTCATGCTGTGCGCTCCGCTTGGCATCGGAGCGCGTGCGCACGCGTCCGCTTGTGGTGGGGCTTGCCCGAAGGGGGTTGGTGAAGGCCGAGGATGATCCACACGGGCCTACGCACCTTGTACCCCGCAACCCGCTCACAACTCGAGGCTCCGAGCGTGCTGGCATCCACCGAATCCTCAAGAATCCCCATCTATACGACCGCCTCGAATCGATAGGTCTCGCGATCGTCAGCCACACCCAACCCGATGGCAGCGTGGCCATCGGAGAGGACGTTGAGCGCTGTCGCCATGTCTCCTGCAGCGACGAAGCGGTGTTCCAGTGTGTCGAAGGATTCATGGCAGGCTGAAATCCGCATGGCCGTGGTGCTCCTGCTGCAGGTCGCTGACAGGTCTTCCGCGACGGAAGAAAAGAGTCTGCTCGTCAATTCAAGAATGGGTTCTCGGCCCTTGAAGACGTAGAAAGTGGTCTCGAAGAGGAAACAGTCCCCGTCGTCCGAGCCGGAACCACGCCGCTACACCGTCCGATCTCGTCTCTTCATTTCTCCCTACTAATCGGCATTTTGGGCTCACCAGAGTAATCGTATCGGGCCCACCCGAACGCTGGGCGGACCACGGACCGGAACACCTCACGCGCACTTGCCTGGCAAAGCGATGACGGCCCTCTTCAGCTCTTCGGGTCCGATCACCTCGGCACCGGCGCTGAAGGAGCCCCAGCATCAGCAAGCATCACGGCACGAACTTTCGACGTTTCCACCCATATTCTGCGGGGCAGCTCGCATCCTCGCGCCCCGTGACAAGCACTTCGCGACTCGGGCCCGCTCATGGTCACGATGGCGATGACGACTCCTCGCTCCAAACACAGATGCGGCTCCGACGTGGTACCTCCGCCGCTCAGGCTCTTTCCCTCGTGGTTAGCATCGGGAAAGGGAACCTGTTCTACTTCCCTCCCACGGGGCGCGCTGAAACACCCCAACCCTCCGCCGGGCCACATAGAAAAATGGACGAACGTACCCAACGAATCCTGATGGTCGCCATGGAGCTTGCCGAGCGCGATGGCTATGACGCCGTGCGGCTCCGTGACCTCGCAGAGCAGGCGGGTGTTGCCCTCGCCACGGTCTACCGACGGTTTTCTTGTAAGGAAGACATCCTCGCTGCCGCACTCGATCTCCAGGTGTCTCAGATGCTTGAGATGATGCGAGATGCCGAAGTTCCGGGAGGCTCGGGTGAAGCGCGTCTGCAGTGGTTTTTCCGGGCGGCAACCGATGCGCTCGCCGCCCGTCCAAAGCTGTCGGCCGCGATGTTGCGCACCGTCGCATCCGGCGTGCCCGAGCTTGCCGAGCGCGTGACGCGCTACCATGGTCGAATGATCGAGCTCATCCTCGGTGTGTATCGCGGACACTTCAAGCCCGAGCACCCCACCGAGGCGGAGCGGATGCTCGCGGTGCTCCTACAAGACGTCTGGTTCGGAGCACTGGTCGGCTGGACCGGTGGCATGCACCCCCACGAGACGGTCATCGAGACGGTCGACACCGCCACTCGACTCCTCATTGCCGGAATTGAAGTCACCCACTTCCCGACAGAAAGCCCCAGATAGCCAGCCCCCCCCCTGCTCGGCCTCCCCACGGAATGGTGCCGGGTGGTGGCACGCAGCCACAAAACACACAACCCGGCCATCCGCACCGTTGCGCCGTGCAAAGCACAGCGCATACGCCTCAAGCGTGCCGGAGAAACCGCACCGACACATGACGATGTCGGTTCGCTCCCCCCAAGCTGGGCAACGTTGTATTTCCGCTGAAGCATGCACTGAGGGCCAGAAATGGGCGTTTCTTGAGAAAACCCGCCCCTCTGGACATGTAGATACCGTTAGACCCGCTGGGCCAGCTTGGCCAATCAGATGAAGGAGACACCATGAAGATCAACACCCTGTGGCTCTGCCTCAGCCTCGGTACCGTCGCAGCTTGCAGCAGCAGTGACGACAAGTCCGACACCTCGGGAACCGAAGAAGCAGATGCAGATGCAGATGCAGATGCCGATGCCGATGCCGATGCCGATGCCGATGCCGATGCGGATGCAGACGCCGACAACCCTCTCGTGATCAACGTGACAGCCAACGTTGCCGGACAGGAGCTCGAGGATGTCTGCATCGGCTCGATGACCGCCAGCGACGACGGAACCACCATCACCGGAACCGGCAGCTGCACCTTCCAAGGCGCCCTGACCGCCTTCGTGAGCGACGCTCTGCCCGGAGACCTCGCCGGTAGCATGGACGACACAGGCGCAGCCGTGGGTACCTACGGAATCGAGCTTTCCGGCACCGCACTTTCCTTCGACTGGACCGGCATCGCCGGTGACAGCCAGGTCGATGGGGCGATGGTCGGCGACACCTCGTTCGAGGTTGCGGGAACCGCTGTCTCGATGGCCTACGACGGGACTTTCTCCTACCAGCGCTGAGGCTCTCGATGCCCAGAGCCGCCTGTGTATCGCACGCAGGCGGTTTCTTCGTTCTCTGCGCTGGATTCTCAAGGTCGTCCGCGGGGTTCGCTCCACAAAAGCGCAGGCCCAGACACCTTCGAGCGGTTCGTCGCGGCACCTCCGACCACGACCGGTCGTGCCAAGCGCCCGTGTACGTGCCACCGAAGCGCGTCGGTGTGGTGGTGTTCGCCGATATATGGGATTAGGTCGGCCGGGGTCTGTCTCTTTCCACGCCCAAGGGTTCCCCCCGAAACCGGAAGAGCGACTCGGAGCAACAACCATGGACTACTTTCAGCGTGCCACTGGCATCGTGACCCTGCTTGTCGGACTCACCATGGCCGATGCGTGCTTGAACAAGGGCGACTCGGAGTCGGACTCCGGCGAAATCAGCACAAGCAGGGACTCTGCCGGGACCACCGCTACCAGCGGCACCACAGGCGACGAGGAAGCCGACACCGACACCGACACCGATGCAGACACCGACACCGACACCGACACCGACGCCGATGCAGACGCCGACTCGAGCGGCCCCTTCGAGTTCTACATGATCATGGATGTCGCGGGCCAGGAGATCGATGATGTCTGCAGCGGCTCGATGACGGCGCTCGACAACGGAACATCCATCGCCGGAACCGGTACCTGTGCGTTCGGTGGTGCCCTTCAAGCCTTTGTCTCCGGACCGGTCTCAGGCGTGCTCAGCGGAGAGATCTCCGGGTCGACAGCATCCGGCACGTATGAACTGAATCTGGCTGGTACGCCCCTGGACCTCTCCTGGGACGGGTCCGTGAGCAACCGCGAGGTGCGTGGACAAATGGCCGGCACAGACTCCTTCGTGGTCGCCGGAACCACCGTCGACTTCTCCTACGAGGGCTCGTTCGAATACGAGCGTTGAGTCCACTGCGACCCACCGCGCTCCCCAACCCCGCTCGGGCTCGGCCTCAGGCCGAGGGAAGCTCCAACTTCGCCTGCACCACTCGAAACCGACGCGCCACAAAGGCGAGGTCGGTCAGGCAAGCGGTTCCGGCGGGGTTGAGCCCGGTCACGTGGAAGTCGCTAAAAGCGGCCGTGAAGTTGATGGGACGCTGACGCAGCAGGTTGATGCCCACCGATGCACCGGCCGCGCTGAAGGCGTCGATGATGGTGTCTTGCCGTGCAGGGTCGGTGGCGTAGGCATACGCCGCGATGCTGCCCCGCTCGCGCGCATCTCGCGTGGCACAGTCCAGCGCATGCTGTCGGCTCTTCGCCACAACCACAAAGCCGATGGGACCAAAGTGTTCGTGTCCATACAGCGCACGGTCCGTGTGGGAACATCGCACCACGAGCGGGGTTGCCGTTCGTGCCTTCGGCCATGCCTCCGACACGATGGCGTGCGAGTCGGTCACGATGGAGAGCTGCTCACGACGCGCCACTTGGCGGACCTCATCGATCGTGGTGAGCACGCCGGGGTTCTGTAGCGTGCCACACAGCCCGATGGCACGCTCCGGATCCACCACAAGGCGACCAATGGCCGCATCGAGCCGGGCACAGACGGCCTCGACCGACACCGCGCCCTCCGGCGTTGCGACCCCCTCGGGTGCCAGCCAGATGTTTTGCGCAGCGGTACACATCTGGGCCGAAAACATGCTCAGCGACTGGGCAATCGCGTCGAGCGTGGCATCGAGGTCGACCACAGACTCGAGCACCACCGCGTTGCAGCCACTCGTCTCGGTGTAGACCTGCTTGTCGCGACAGTTCTCCTCAATCCAAGCACCGAACCGTTGGCTACCGGTGAAGTCGATGATGGCCACCGACGGATGGCGCAGGAGCGAGACCGTCGCCGGGGCATCCGGCTCATCGGCCACCAGCGTGACAAGGTCGGGCGAAAAACCGGCCTCTTGCAGCACGCGGCGGGCCGTCTCCGCCGCAATGGCTACCGGAAGGACGCCATTCGGGTGGGGCTTGAGCACCACGGGATTGCCCGTTGCCAGGTTGGCAAGCAGCGCCGGCCATGCATTCCAGGCTGGATACGAGCCACAGGTCACCACCGCGGCCACTCCCACGGGAACCAGTCGATAGCGCTTGTGCAGGGTCACAGCGGGTCCCGGTCCAAACGTGCGCTGGAAGGTGGCTTGTGCGGGGATCTGATCCATCGCAGCCCAGGCCATCGCCAGCGCCTCTAAGCCTCGGTCGAGCGAGCTCGCGCCGCTGCCCGCGAAGGCGAGCATGAAGCCCTGCCCGCCCGTGTGCATCGTGGCGTAGGCGTTCTCGAAGGTCTGCCGCGACCACCGGTCGAGGATCTCCAGACACACCCCGACCCGCTGCCGAGGAGAGGCCCGCGCCCACGGTGGCCGGACGGCCTCCACGTGCTCCAGGAGCGCCGTCACATCCACCTGGGGATACCGTACATCGAGCGGCGCCCCAGTGTAAGGCGACACCTCAGCGCCCACCCAGCCCACACGTGCTGGGTGGTCTTCGAGCATCGCCATACCCAGTCTATCTTCATAGGCGGCACGACCGGCCGCATGGGCCCCCGGTGGGTGGTGCTTTCGTGACGGCGACTCCATGAAGGGAGACCACGCGGTGCGCTGGCGGTTGGCTTGTACGGCGCGATCGAGCCGTGCACGGTGCGCGTCGAAGAGCGCGTCGGCATCCAAGGGGGTCACACATCACTCCGGGAAGGGTCGGCGCCAGGAGAGCACGAAGCGATGGGCGGTGCCTCGGCGAGAGTGGTGAACATAGGACAAGGTGAGTCGGTGCGGGGGGCCGGCCAGAAAGGCGACCGTCCGGGTCTGGGTCTGACCGGCCAGACCCGGTACCAGGGCGAGGTCGACATCGTGATGGATCTGGTCCCCGTCCAGGCGCCACCGGCCCGAGTACGACAGGTACCGATCGAACGCCGCCGCTTTCTCGGCATCCGAAGCCCGATGGCTCGTCTCGAGGGTTGCGGCTTGCGGCACCGCATCGAGCGGCCCCGAGAGCACAGCCATCATGTGCCCGTCTTCGGCATACACAATGCGCCCACGCGCCTGCAAGCCAAAGGGATGGCGCGGCGGCCGGCCATCCCCTGCGCGCACCTCGAACGACTCCAGCTCCCAGGTCCCCAGGAGGTCGGCTTTCGACAGGGCGCTCATACGAGCTCCGCGCCCGGCATCCAGGTAGCGTGAAAGCCCGCTGGGACCCGAATGGGCAGGCCCACCTTCGCCACCGGTCCCCGCGCAATGTCGTCGGCGCGGTACACCCAACATGCGCTCGACCAATCGGAGCGGTCGGTCACGAAGGTCACCAAGTAGCCGTCATCTTCGGCGGAATCCGGCCCTGCGTCGGCCGCAGGCGCGAAGGGAGACTCCGAGCCAAACACGCCCTCGCCGTACGACACGGTGGTGGCTGCCCCCGTCTCGAGGTCGTACCGGGCGATGCCATGAAAGGCGGCCGGAATCTCATAAGGAATGATCTGGTGGTACGAGTACCGATTCTTCACGCCGAGCTTGCCGTCATGGACCATCGGAAACTCGGCATTGAGGTCGTCGAGGGGGGCCTCGGTGGTCTCACCTGTCGCAAGGTTCATGGTCCAGCGGTACAGGCGCGCCTGCAGCTTGATGCCCGAGAGCATGGCGGCAATCCGTCCGTCGCGTCGATCGGGTCGGAGCGTGGGGTCGTCGGTTCGACAGCCGATCATCACCACGGTATCGCCCTCCTCCCAGCAGTTCACCACATGGAGCATGTAGCAGGGCTCGAACTCAAACCACCGCACGTCGGCATCGCATCCCCATCGAGGAATCACACCAAAGCGCGTGGGCACTTCGCGGTGGAAGACAGGGATGCGCTTGCCAGTCGCCTTGAAGAGCTCCGGATCGAAGAACATCGGGAAGTCATGCAACACAGAGTGGTTCGGGGTGACGCCGATGTCGTGGGGGCGTCGCGGACCCGGCAGTGTGATGTCGACCTGGTGGAAGCGCCCACCAGCACCCACCACGCCGTAGCGCATGTATGGCGGGCGGTCTCCATAGGAGAAGTACACGAAGTCGCCGGTGTGCGGACAGGTCTTCGAGTGGGCCGATACCCTTCGCTTCAGGTTCCCCTCGAAGGCTTCCACGCCGAGAGTATCGAGCGTGTTCGGGTCGAGCTCGTA
Organism: uncultured Pseudomonadota bacterium; assembly: GCA_913044235.1. GTDB lineage: Bacteria > Myxococcota_A > UBA796 > UBA796 > UBA2385 > CAJWOS01. The sequence continues at coordinate 6,137 of CAJWOS010000071.1, read as the reverse complement.
CAGCTTGCCCGATTCGTACCAGAGGGCATAGAGCTTGCCGTTGAGGGTAATGACATCGGTATTGGCGGTATCTTTGAGGGGGCCTCCCGGAAGCGAGAAGTCGAAGGGCCCCAGCACTCCGCCCCAAATGGTGTCGCCCTTGTCCTGCTCAGCAAGACGCCCGCGCGTGCCCACCCAGCGGTTGGCATAGCGCGCCTCGCCGTTCTCGAACCAGATGCCGTGCACCATGCCGTCCCCATCGAACCAGTGGTACCGATTGATGGGTGCATAGGCGCTGTTGGGGCCATTCCGGAAGTAGGCGCCGAACAGGTCGCGCGGCAGCTCTCCCTCCACCGGGAGAGGCCCCGTGGTGACCTCCCGTGTGGTGGGCGCATACAGCCCGTGCAAGTAGGGATTGTCGACAGCCTGAATCCAGGCCGGAGCATCGGTGGGAGGCGCACCGCTCGGGGAGAGCGTTTTTGCATGCCGATAGGTCACGGGAAGGGCATCGGCGGCTGGCTGGGACATAGAGACCTCCGACCCACGTTTTACCATTCTGCAGAGGTCTTCATCCCGCCTGAGCACGATAAAAGCGCCGCCCCGATCGCCAGCTCTGAACGATGATGGCAGGGCCCGCATCGAGTGGTCGGTTGCAGCGAGAGCGCCGCTGCTGGATCCAGCGAGGCCACTCCTGCATCATCCGCTCGATGGTGCAACCGCGGTCGTCCAAGCCGGCCCTCCGGTCGCTGGGCCCCTCGCGAGCGGTGTTCCCGAGCGCGTTGATGAGTTGCACTAGGGTGTGGGACCAACGGAGCGCCGCGGAGTGCGGGTACGGAAGATTCCGAAGGTCGCTCGATGGGAGCGCAGGGTGGTAGTGGCACATGCACAATCGTTGAATTGCCTATGCATCGACTTCTTCGGGAAGGGAAACTCCGTCTGATCCATTGATGTGGCACCATGCCCCCCCTTCGGAGGTGTTCCGGTGCAGGTGTATCGACCCATCGCGCTGCTGTTATGCGCGGCATGTAGTGGCAAGACGCCCTTTCCGCCTGGCCTTGCGCCGCTCGAAGACAACCAGGCCCCCTGGCCTTCGGAGGGCTCCGAGACCATCGAGCTGGCCTTTGGTGAGGTGGATGGCGGCGAGTCGTACACCTGGGGTCACGCCCGTGGGTACGTTCGCCGACCGCTCTCCGCGGTTTACGCCACACTGGTGAAGCCAAGAGTGTCGGCCAATCGCCGCTCACTCACGGAATACACGGTCGAACAGAACGTGGAGGACTACCCCCACAGCTATGCGCTCCACAACCGGGTGGAAGACGCCATCAACCTGGAATTCACGGTGATCTGGCGACACGGGTCGCTCGACGGCGATGAAGAGGCGCCCGAAGAAGTGGGCAGCCGATGGCAGAAGACCGAGGGCAGCGAAGTCATCGCCGTGAACCGCGGAAGCGTGTACTCGTGGGCGTTCGACGACCGCACCACCGCACTTGAGTTCGTGATCCACCAGGATTCATGGGGGGACGACCGAGAAATCCTGCGGGAGTCGCTGGAGGACTACTACGCCGACATTCTCGCGTCGTCCCATGGAAGACCGCTCCCCGAATACGAGAGCGGTCTGTAGGGCGGAGCCGCTATCGTCCGCTGGGCTCGGCCAGCACGATCTCCACTCGACGGTTCTTTCGGCGTCCGTCGGCAGTGGAGTTGGGGGCGACCGGGCGGTGTTCCCCATGGCTGGTCAAGGCCACTCGGCGGGCTGGTACCCCCGCTTGAGTGAGGGCCTCCACCACCGCAAGCGCTCGCTGGGCGCCGAGCAACCAGTTCCCGCTGCTGTAGGCTTCCGCGTCAGTGTGCCCCTCCACCCAAATCTCAAGGGTCGGATGGGCGCGCACGAATCGAGCCACAGCGCGAATCGGCCGGGTGCTCAGCTCGGACAAGCGGGCTTCCCCCGGCGCAAAAGCGAGCAGCTCTTCGGAAAAGGCCACGGTCGCAGCGCCGCGGCGGAGGTCGACGGTGGCTCCGGAGTCCTTCATCACCCCCACAAGCCCGTCCATCCATTCCGGATCGGGGGCGTCGGATGCCCGCAGTCCGTCGCCAGACGCGACCTCCTCGACGCGGGGCGGCTCCAGAGGCTCCGGTGCGGCCGCTACCGCAGTCTCTCGCGGGAGGGCAGCCGGTTGCGGAGGTGCGGCGACCGAGCCTTCCACCATCGAAGCCAGCTCCACGCGCGACTGCTTCAGCGCCGTCCACACTGTGTTCAGCTGCCACTGCTTCCCCACGAGACTGGCCATCAACAGCAGGAGGCACAGGGTGAGGAGCACCACCATCGGTCGATGTGCATGCACATCAGGCGCGGCTCCAGACATCGCCGTCACCGGAAGCCCCATGACAGTACTAAGCTCGTCGGCCTTGAGTCTGAGGATGGCACGCACTGTGGGGGGGTCTGCTCGAAGCACGAGGTGTCGCTCGTCCTCGGAGATGCCGGCCAGGATCGGGCGGGCTGCCGGTGTGCGTAGTGCCGGCTCGGCTTCCAGTCGACGATGCAGGCCCTGCAGCGCCCCGAGGAGGGATTTCGTGGACCACCGCTGTCGGTCCGGCGGGCCGGCTACCGTGAGCACCACAGCTTCCCGGGCATGCTCAGCCGGAGCTCCGGAGGGAGGACCCTCTACCGTGAGCGGGATCCGAGACGCCTCGGCCGCCGCCTTGCAGACCGACCAGGGAACGCCTCCCACCACATGAAACAGCTCAAACATCGAGGCATCGAGCCCAGCATGATCGAGCACCAACACCAACCAACGCTCAAATCCGGCGGCATCCTGATCTGTGACCGACAGCGCTTCCACCTGCTCCAGTCGAGCGGTGATGGCCGGTCCAAACCCACGCCGCAAGAAGGCGCGCCGGGCCTGCGTCGACATCCCATGGATGATCGGCTGCAGGGCCGCAGCATCAGTGTGGGCAACAGATGCGGACAACCCGAACTCCACTCTCGCAGCGCACGACTCCTCGGACGCTTGCCAACCCGGAAAGACGCCCACCGTAGCCCGATCGGATCCTTTGCGTGGAACAGAAGCCCACAAACCAGACAAGCAGGGCATCCCTGAGAGAATGTTTCACGCCTCAGCGCGGAGTGGCCTCCGGACTGGATTCAGGGTTCGGTACCGCTCAAAGACGCCGCTTCCACGGCCTGCATCGCTTCCTGGACGGCAGCGAGGTGGGGATAGGAACGCTGCAGTTCTTCCATGATCGCACGGCTTTCGTCGACCCACCCCATCCGGGCATAGGTGACTGCCTGGATGATCAACAGGCTCGGATCCCAGAGGTCGCCACTCATTCTCCAGACCGTGAGATCGCACATATCGACGGCTTTGTGTACCTCCCCTGCCGCCAGCAGCGCGCGTCCACGACTCACCATGAAGGCCTTTGATTTCAACACTTTTTCGCGTCGCTCGTCGGAGACCTGAAGCGCGACCATCGGGCGCTCAAAGGCCAAGTGGAACTCGATCTCCGCAATCGATGCCAACGCGGATGCACCGCCGTACCGCTGGGCGGTCCAAAGCGCCGCACCCGCCTCGGCTTCGTTGCCCATCGCGATGTGGGACAGCGCCATCATCGCGTGCGCGAGACTGGTGGTGGGGTCGAGAGCAGTCGCACGATGGGCAACCGCCCACATGCCTTCCACATCATTGTGGTAGCGGTAGTCCTCAAAGAGTCGGGACAGCATCACAAGCTCGCGATTCGAGCTCACGCCTGAGTTGAGCAGCTCCGCACGCACAGCCTGGGCGGCTCCAGGCTCGTCGAGCATGCGCAAGGTGTCGGCCTCGGCAACCAGAGCCAACACAATCGCAAATTCGCTACCCATCGCCAGCTCAAACGACTCCTGAGCACCGTGGTAGTCCCCAAACTCCGCCAGCGCGATGGCCTGCATCTGATGCAGTGCAGGGTCCGTGGGATGGGCTTCCAAGCCCTTGCGGGTCTCGGACAGGACCCGCCGGTAGCGCTGGCGTCGCAGCATCATCTGCGCGCGTACCTGCTGTCCATCGAGTGTTGCATCACCGGATTGTGGGAGGGCGCCCGATACCATGGCCGACCGCGGTCGGCGATTCGCAGCGTCGGTGGCGGCGGGATCGCTCGGAGCGGCCGAAGCCACGCCCACCAGGCAACCCAACACCCAGATTCGCAGACCGATCAGCACCTACTTGCCGCCAGATGATTGCTTGGACCAGTCCACGATGACCTGAATTGCTTCATCGAGCACCACATCCTGTTCACCATCCAAGCCGGCCGCTTCCGCTTTCTCCTCGAGGGTGTCCCAGACCGACTGTTCTTGCTTCCGTTCGTTGAGATCGAGGCTGGTCGGTGCACCGTCGAGCTTGTCTCGAGTCTCACGAAGCTCGGCCATCATCTGAAAGGCGTTGCTGCTGGCGACCCGCTTCGCGGAGCGCGCGCGGAGGTCGGGAAGGTCTGCCGCCGAAGATGCCGCAGGCGTGAATCGCGCCGGAGCGATTTCATCGTAGGGCAGGGCGTTGTCGAGGTCGCCCTCGCGCCCATCGAGGCCATCGAACGGACTGGGAACCACCACATCCGGCACCACGCCCACCCGCTGGGTGGACTTCCCGGTGATCCGGTAGAACTGGCTCGTGGTGTACTTGAATGCACCGGCGTCCCGGCTGGCATCGCCCCCGAACCGCGCGATCATGGGACTGAGTCCCACCAGTTCCTGCACAGTGCCCTTTCCGTGCGTAGCCTCACCTCCGATGATCAGTCCACGCCCATAGTCCTGGAGCACACCGGCAAAGATCTCCGATGCGGAGGCACTGTAGGCACTGGTGAGCACGGCAACCGGTCCAGACCAGGCAACCCCCCGAACCTCATCGTTCAAGACCTCTCGGGTCCGACCGGGACCACGCTGGCTCTGCACCTGGACCACCGGGCCTTTGTCAATGAACAAACCGGTGAGCTCAATGGCCTGGGAGAGTGCGCCCCCGCCATTGGTCCGAAGATCCACCAAGACGGCATCAGCCCCATTCGGCCCCAGCTCCGCGAGGAGCTTCTCGACATCTGCCGCGGTGCTGCGAACCACTTCGTATTCCCGACCCACACGTCGGACGTCCTGGTAGAAGCTCGGCACATCGAGCACCGCTACTTTCCGATCGCCAATTTCCCGAACTTCCAGCTTGGCCGACGCAGCCTCGATCACCACCTCGTCACGCGTGATGCGCACTTCCTGCATCGTGGCTTCGCTCGGTGCATCGGCCGGGATCACGGTCAGGACCACGTCGGTGCCCTTCGCGCCCCGAATCAGCTTCACCACCCGGTCGATGCGCATCCCCACGATGTCGACGGGCTCATCACCCGCCTGGGACACCGATACGATGCGGTCGTCAGGCTGCAACATTCCGTGCATGTCGGCCGGACCGCCAGGGACCAGGCTCACCACTCGGGTGTACTCGCCATCGGTGCGGAGCGTGGCTCCGATGCCTTCCAAGCGGTCGCTCATCTGGATGTCAAAGTCGTCTTTGGCCGACGGCTTGAACCAGATCGTGTGAGGGTCGTAGACCTGGCCGAGGGCCGCCACCCAGCCTTCCAATACATCGTTGGCGTCATAGTCATTCACGTCCGTAGCCATGCGGCCGTAGCGCTTGGCAAGAGACTCGCGAGCCTTCTCTTGGTCGTCGCCCGCAAGCACCCGCAGGATGACTTGGTCGGTGATTCGGTCGGTCCAGACCTGGTCGAGTGCGGCCGAGTCCATCTCCCAGGCGGCCTCGGACCGGTCGCGCTGGTAGGCCACGCCCGTGCGGTTGAGATCAATCTCAGAGCCGAGCATCTGGGTTGCGAAGGCCACCCGCTCGGCCACCCTCTGCCGATAGCGCGCATGAATCTGAAACGCCGGCGACACATCGGCCGGCATCTGGTGCGCGCTGTCGGGCAGGTCGGGAATCATCGCGCGGAACGTGGCGACATCTCCAGCCGTAAAGAAATGCCGTTCAGAATCGAGCAGGTCGAGGTGCCCCTCAAGCCATTCCTCCGCCAAGTTGAGGTCGATGGGACGACTCGCAAGGTGGAAATTCTCGAGCAGGAGATACGAGACCTGGGCCACCACCGCATGGTGCCGGTCGGGCGCCACGGGCGCTGCCGCAGTCGCGGAAGCCATGAAGGGAAGC